>CAJXUM010001210.1 GCA_913060855.1 uncultured Lewinella sp.
TACACTATCCTCTTCGTCGGCAGCGTCAGATGTGTATAAGAGACAGGATGATATTAATCACCCGAATATCCACATTGCCAGTATGTGCACCCTCGATCAGATAGGCTGCATATCCGCCTAGGTGAAAAGAAAAGCGCCCCTCTGGTCGGTACACCAAGGAAAGCGGGATGTCGAGGTATAGGTTGTCATAGCGCCCCGCAGCTCTTCCCGCATAGGGGAAACTAATCGGACTTTGGATGGGAACGCCAAAGACTTCTTGGGTAGGCGCCACTTTCCCCGAGATAGGGGAGTCGTAGTAGGCATTTTTCTGGGCATAGGCGAGATCGAGTTGCAGGCCCCATCGTGGCGCCAGGAGCCAGGTAGTTTGTAAGGCTGCATATAGTCCTGCTCCGGGGCCACCAGTGGCTCCCTCTGGGATTTTGCCGTAGGGGGTGCCGGTGACGACACCTCCTTTGAAAGCGAGCTGTAAGGATTGTGTCTGGGCCGGCGGGCTGCTGATGGCAATCGCCAAGCCTACCATCAATGCAATTGGCAGAGCCATTAGGTTTTTTGTGGTTGTTCTCATAGCGGGATGAATTTAAGAATACCCGCCAAATGTAGTGCAATTTTTTTTTATCATAAGGCCTTTACTGTGACTTTTGAAAGCTTGAAGGCGGTATTGAATAGAAAAGAAGTCATTGGGTAGGATAGGATAACTGTTAATATTGGAGAAAAGTGATTCAGCATTCAAAAGCATTAATTTTTGTACTTTGGAAAGCGCCTATTTTGTGCCTAGTAGTCAGCGGACAAAGGGAGGGATTAGGGGCTTGGATTGTTTAGGCCAATATTAAGGAGCGGTCGGTAATAAAAATGAAAAAAACAGGGGATACAAATAATGAAGAATTAGCAGAACATCTATTTAGAATAGAGTATGGGAAAATAGTAGCTGTAATCATCAAGTTCTTGGGCGTAGATCATCTCAAAATAGCAGAAGATATAGCACAGGAAACCTTTTATAAGGCTGTAAAATCTTGGCAACATAACGGAATTCCTCCAAACCCAAAAGCTTGGCTTTACACTACTGCTAAGAACGAATGCCTTAATGTTTTAAAAAAAACAAAGCGGCAAAGAAATTATAAAAATGAAATTAAGGATTCAGCACTCAGCCATTTAGAGTCCGATAATTTAGTATTTACAGACCAAGTTATTTCTGACGAACAATTAAAGATGATGTTTGTCTGTTGTCATTCTTCGATTTCTAAGGTTGCTCAACTCAGCTTGATGCTCAAAATACTTTGTGGATTTAGTATTTCAGAAATAGCAAGTGCTCTTTTCACGTCAAAAGAAACAATAAACAAACGACTGGTTAGAGCCAGAAAAAAGTTAAAGGAGAATAAAGTTTCTTTTACATTACCTGCCGATATTGAAAGGGAAGTTCCCGTTATTACTCAGGCTATCTACTTGCTATTCAATGAAGGCTATTCGCCTTCTGAGAAAGACAAATTAATTCGGAAGGAATTGTGTTTCGAAGCGATAAGATTAGCCGAAATTTTAAGGCATAATCCAAAGGTTAAGAACAAAGGTAACTGCCATGCATTGCTAAGTTTAATGTACCTAAACGCTTCTCGGTTTGATGCTCGCTTGAATGATTCAAATGAAGCAGTTGAAATGAAAAACCAAAACCGAAACCAATGGAATAGGCAGTTAATTAACAAAGGAATCTTTTACTTGAATAAAGGAATGGAAAGTGGAATGATCTCCATTTATCACATATTAGCAGCGATCTCCGCTAACCATTGTATGGCTCCTGATTTTGAGAAAACGAATTGGGAAGAAATTCTAAGTCTGTATGATTCTTTGTTAAATCTTGTCGACTCACCTCTAATAAGATTAAACAGAAGTGTGGCCTTGTCAAAGGTGAAAGGGAATTCTTATGCCATTAATGAACTTGACCAACTAAAATCAAAGACAGATATTGAAGAACATTACTTATTTCATTCGACAATAGCTGAATTTCATTTGGAAGAACTCGATTTGGAGGAAGCTACAAAACACTTGAATAAAGCCATTTCCTTAGCCCATAATGAACGTGATATTAAATTATTTAAAAAGAAATTAGCCAGGATTGTCCCTATTTGAAGTTTCCAGTTGTATTGAGGGTGAGAATTATTTTTTTAGCGACTTAAACTTTCACACATGAAAGAATTTATGTTATTCATCAGGAATGAGGGAAATCCTATTGCTGAGTTATCACTTGAACAACAACAAGAGCACGTACAAAAAGTGGGCAACTTTATCAAAGACTTAGTGGAACAAAAGAAAATGAAAGCAGCTCAACCATTAGAAATGGAAGGGGCAATTATTTCATTCAAGAATGGCAGTTTTATTGACGGACCATTCAACGAGACAAAGGAAGTGATTTCTGGCTACTATCACATTTTAGCGGAGGATTTATCTGAGGCTGTTAAATTAGCTAAAAGTGATCCCCGGTTTGAAGACGGAAATTGGCGAATAGAAATACGTCCAATAATGAAAGTTGAGGGAATCAATTAAATACTACCGACATACTACTGGACATTTCTGGTTAAGTAGGTTTAAAGTTGAGAATTTTAGGCCAATAAAATGGCTACTAAACGTTCAACCCTTAAACGCATAAACCGAAAATGTTCAGTAGTATGAGGAGAAATGGACTACTCTTTATCATGAACCGAATACAGCTTTTGAGATTAGTACTTGGGAAACATTTCACTCATTCTGCCCATTCCTTTTCACTATGACCTACCTTAATACCCTTCTGGCATGGGAATATTTTGCCAATGATTCATGGCATCCAAAATTCCACCCATCAGTGCAAGCGTAATGATCCAGTAGAATACATCTGTCTCTTATACACATCTGACGCTGCCGACGAAGAGGATAGTGTAGA
>CAJXUM010001211.1 GCA_913060855.1 uncultured Lewinella sp.
TCTTCACGCCTAGGCTGGTGAAAAAATATTTAGCTTCTTGGACCAACTTATTTATTCTTCATTCCCGGTCCACTTTGCCTGTTAAAAAATTGCTGAATTTCTTTGATTTCGTTATATTTGAGAATTATCGGGGCGTGAGCACCAAACTTTATTGTATAACTCTTTTTTGTTTGGTTAAGCTTACTCGCTCAAACCTTCTTTCCACAGTAGACCACTTCCACTATTACAACAACTGCTATTGAAGAGCATCATTGTCTATTTTAAGACAGAGACATCGGTATTTTATGGCGCAGAGGTAGGTCTTTGGAACAAGTTTTGCAGCTTCACGTAGATATATTTGGCGCAGTAGGTGGCTTGGTGAAGGGTTTAAAGTTTAATGTTTAAGGATTAATGTTTAAGGGGAAGGCCGGACGGGCTCAACTCCCTCAACTTTAAACCTTCAACCATAAACTTTTCAACCTCTCTAAAGTCCAGTATTGCGAAACAACTACTAACCCCCATTTTAGTCCCCATGAGAAAACTACTTACTACACTTTTCTTACTTTCCCTGCCTTTTCTATCCATCGCACAGATGCTAATGGGTACCGATACCCTTTATGGCAACGAGTGGATACAATTTGATCAAAGCTATTTCAAGATTCCCATTACAGAAGACGGTTTGTATCGCATGACGAGAGCAGAAATGGAATCGGCTGGTATTCCGATGAATGCGGTAGAAGGGAATCAACTGCGACTCTATTATCTAGGAGAAGAAATTCCTGTTTACATAAGCAATAGTGGTAATCTATCTGATAATGATTATCTCTTGTTTTGGGGAAAACAAAACAGAGGGGAACTGGATCAATATTTATTCGAAGATCCCGAAGAAGAACAACTCAACCCTTTCTATAGTCTCGTCACCGATACGTCTCATTACTTTTTGACTTGGAATACGACCGCTGCCTCCTCTCGCTATCAGACGATTGATTTGGATCTTAGTCAAGCGCCAGTTAGGGAGGAATGGGTGTGGCGAACGGAGCGGCAAGTATTTAGCGAGAAGTTTATGAAGAATTACGCTCGACGTAGCGGAATTACCATTTATTTCTCGAATTATGATGTTGCTGAAGGATATGGGAACCGAAATATCAACGAACTCCTCGCTTCCGGGGCCACCAACCAAGACTTTACGATTGATTTGCCCAAGGCCTATACCAGTGGGCCACAAGCTCGATTAGAAGCCCGATTTGGGGTAGGTAGCGGTGATCATCAGCAAGTCGTAAAAGTAGATGGCAATACTTACTTTGACCGCAGCTATTCCGGAGTGGCCGTGAAAACGCCTTCTTTTAACTTCCCATTGACGGATGATCGGGTAGAAGTGACTTTTGAGGGGTTGACAGACGACAGAGATGAACAGTCGATTGCTTATCTACAAATTCAATATCCCAGCGCTGCTGATGCCGCTAATCAATCTGTTTTTTCTTTTGAAGTGGATGGAGGGAATGATCAAAAGTACCTTGAGATAAGCGGTTTCAATTCCAATACTGGCACCCCTGTCTTATATGATTTGACGCATCACTTACGGATCCTTTGTCAATATGAGAATGGTATTGTAAAGGCCTTACTCCCAGCCCATGATGCACAGCGATCCTTAGTCTTATTAGAAGAAGACCCTGCTGCCAGCCCAGTACCCAGTATTATTCCACATGCCTTTACCGACTTACTAGCTCAGCCCGCTGACTACCTATTGCTCACCGCTCCACTCCTTCGCACACCCTATGAAAGCGAAGACCAAGTACAAGCCTACGCCGACTATCGCCAGTCGCCCGCCGGTGGCTCCTACACCCCTAAAATAGTAGAAATACAAGATATATACGATCAATTTGGTTATGGCTTGCATCGCCATCCCCAATCGATCCGCAACTTCGTCCATGCCGCCCATCGCCGCTGGCCCAACCTCAAATACGTCTTCCTCATCGGGAAAGGTCGAGAATACACAGCCCTCCGCAGCGTCCAGGGCCTCAAGGATGCCATTGATGCCGAGACCTACTTTGTGCCGTCCTTCGGCTTCCCGGCTAGTGACAACCTGATGCTGTCCAATAATAGCTCAAGCGTGGCTGTCGTCCCCGTCGGCCGCATCGCCGCCACGACACCCAAGGAAATTAGCATTTACCTCAATAAAGTAAAGACCCTTGAAGCCACGAACACCAATGGCCAAACCATTGAAGAGCGAGCCTGGATGAAGAATATCATCCATCTGGGAGGAGGAGGAAGTAGTGGAGAGCAGGTAGCGATTAAGAATAACCTAGAGCGGATGGCAGGCGAGATTGAAGGAAATTTATTTGGCGGAAAGGTTACACCCTTTTACAAGACCAGTACCGATCCTATCCAGCAATCCCGCTCAGAGCAGATATTCGATCGAATCAATGAAGGAACGGCCGTCATCACCTTTTTCGGTCATTCTAGCCCCGGCACCTTCGATTTCAATATCGACAACCCCGATAACTACGAAAACTTTGGCAAATTTCCCCTGATCCTATCTTTAGGCTGCTATTCGGGCAATTTCTTCACCAGCTCAAGAGGAATTGGCGAGCGATTCACCTTTTACGAAGACAAAGCTTCTGTCGCTTTTGGCGCCTCTCGAGGGGTCGGTTTTATCAGCACCCTGGGCGGCTTTGCCGATCGTTTCTACGAAAAAATGGGCGGCGAAAAGTACGGCGCAGGCATTGGCGATATTGTTTCGGCTACCCGTCGCAGCCTCGATCACCTGACTGGCTTGGAAATCAAGACTGTCGTACAGCAATTCTCCATGATGGGCGACCCAGCGATCCGCCTGCACCCCAGCCCTGGCCCGGATTATGTCGTGGATCGATCAAGTGTTAGTTCTGTCTCTTATACACATCTGACGCTGCCGACGAAGAGGATAG
>CAJXUM010001212.1 GCA_913060855.1 uncultured Lewinella sp.
GAGATCAGCCTCGGTCTCGTGGGCTCGGAGATGTGTATAAGAGACAGAAATAAACGATTGAAGGCATGTACGGGATCAATCTCCCTTGGGCAAGGCTGATTGGGGCTCGACCAAGAAATCGATGAGCCATAAAGTCGGGTATAACCCACGTTGCTATCTACCCCTCCTTTGACGGGATCAATACCGTATTCTAGCGAAGGAAACATCGTTTGATGCCCCACATGCTGTGCTGCCAATTGATCCATCGAGACGCCCTTCACATCGATATTTGCGCCCGTCGTCTTAGTGATATTGAAGCAAGTGAGAAAGGGTGCCGTTTTGGTATAATGCCCATCCGTACCCCGCACATCCACCAGATTGTTTTTCAGCTCACTTAGCACCAACAAATCTCTTTTGAAAGGCTCCAAAGGTTTGAGCGAAGGGGAAAGTTCAAACTCACTCCCCCAGCCTTTGGGTGTCCACTTATCTTCTCTAACGCCATTGGGGAAGTAAAAAACAGCCATCCGCTTTGGGCTAGTTTGGCTATAGTATTTGGCAGGCTCTAGTCCGACTGGAACCATGGCTTCCAAGAAAGGAAGCGCCATGCAAGCCCCTAGGCCATGCAGCATTTTCCGTCGGGAAATAGCAGTTCTTCTCATTACAAGCGGTTTTTCGTTTCTAATTAGCGACGAGTTGGGATCGCCCTATTTATTCACTACGATTACTCATTATTAATTATTCACATTCCATTCTTCATTGCTAAAAATCAGCCTGCACCACAACCGGATCACTGATCTTATACCGAAAAGGGAAACTCATCGCAATTTCCGTTAAAAAGAGGGTTGAGTTGAAATCATTTTCGAGCAGCGTATCCGCTAATGCTTTTACGGTTTTGTAATCTTTGAAATTGATGGATCGGCCGAGGGCAAAACCCAACATTTTCTGCGCTAAATTTTTAGCAAAAAGTGCTTTTTTTGTTTTTAGGACTTCTTTCAATTGACTAGGACCATCAAAGACTTCTCCTGTTTTCATGGTGCCTGAGGCATCGATTTCGACGAGTTTGGGGCCGTAGCCATTGCGCCAGCGGCCGATGGCATCGTAGTTTTCGAGCGCAAACCCCAAGTCGTCCATCTCCTGGTGGCAACCCATGCAAGCAGGATCTTCTCTATGAATCACGAGTAACTCCCGCAAAGTCATTTCTTCATGGGTCTTCTTGGCGGCTTCTAATTCTGGAATATCTGGTGGTGGAGCTTTGGCGGGTGTTCCTAGTACTTTTTCCAATACCCATTTTCCGCGAAGTACAGGACTTGTACGGGTTGGCAAAGAGGTTGCTGTAAGTACACTCGCCATACCGAGGATGCCACCGCGATTGGGATCAGGTAAGTCCACTTTTTGCATCTGTAAACCTTCTATCCCCTGAATACCGTAATGCTTGGCTAAAGGCTCGTTTAGGAAGGTATAGCTCCCATCCAGTAACTCCAATAAGTTTTCACTTTGTGTTAAGGTATGGTAGAAATAATCGATGGCTTCCTGTTGCATGTACTGCTCCAAGTCAGGGCTGTATTCCGGAAATTTATCAGCATCTACATTATGAGAAGGATCACTTAATTTATCGATATCTAGCCATTGCGCCGCAAAACTCTCCGCCATGCGCTTGACCTTCGGACTTTTCAACATCCGATCGATTTGGGCTTTTAGCAGGGTCGGGTTTTGCAATTCTTGGCGATAGGCCGCTTGAATAAGCGTATCATCTGGTACACTCGACCAGAGAAAGAAGGATAAGCGGGAAGCCATTTCAAAGTCACCTACCAAATAGGGCTTATCAGTGGTTTGGTCCCCTTCTTGCCGGATTAGGAAATTAGGCGATACCAATACCACCTTCAATACCTCGGCCATGCTTTGGTTGAAGCGTTGCGGGCTTTCCGGTAAACTTTGATAGACTTGTTCGAAAAAGTCCAATAATAGCTGTTGTTCTGCTGGAAGAAGAAATCGGCGATAGGCGTGGGTAGCAAAATTCACGGTAGCTGTGCGAGCTGCGGCCCGAGGGGCGTCCATGGAGATATCACGATTATTCCACCGTTTTTGCCACCAGACGGCTAAGCCTTGGGACCAAGTTCGCCGGAAGGGTGGAACCATCTTTTCCCAATCCTCCACGCTGCAAGCCATCTCTTCGACAATCCATTCTGCTGCTTCCAAATAGCGCTCCATTAGGAGTGGAGTGATATACAGCGTTTGGGCATAATTATCAAATCCTTCACCCCCTGATGCATCCTTGGGGAAGTACTGATTAACTTTGAAATTTACGCCCGTCAAATCAGCCACGGCATGTTGGTACTCCCTACGGCTCAAACGCCTAGGCGGGACCAAACCTGGGTCAGGTTTACTTAAAGCATCATTGAGGTATTTTTGAAGATAGGTGAAGAGGGTGTCCTTTTCCATTGGCGTGAGCCGAGGCTTACCTGCTGGAGGCATACTGCCATCTTCTATCTGCCGCATGAGGCCCGTAAAGAGCTCTCCATCGGCTTGAATCCTACTAATGAAATCGTATTTCTCTAGATTGAGCCCGCCCTTATTATCATCGGCATTGTGACAGGCCTCATTACAATACTTGCGTAGGATAGGTTGTACGACATTCCAGTAATGACGCTGGTCGGCTGGGTAACCAGCACCAAAAAGAGACTGTGAAAAGAGCACAAGGGAGCAGATAATGAAAATGTATCGCATACATTCGGGCTTGGAATGGGAGGAATAATCTTAGGAATGAAGCATAAATAAGTTGGTCCAAGAAGCTAAATATTTTTTCACCAGCCTAGGCGTGAAGAATGAGGATAGCCTAGCTACGTGAATGATGAACAACGACGGCTGGTGGAAAAAGATCTGTCTCTTATACACATCTCCGAGCCCACGAGACCGAGGCTGATCTC
>CAJXUM010001213.1 GCA_913060855.1 uncultured Lewinella sp.
TACACTATCCTCTTCGTCGGCAGCGTCAGATGTGTATAAGAGACAGATCATATAGGAGAATTGAGTGTCATTCACTTGTTGGAAATACACATTTTTATACTGATCAAATAACTTATGATCCTTATCCAGGTAAGTGCTTGCCGACAGAATTTCAATCTTATAGCCCACGTAGGACGCCTTTATCTCTAAAAAGGCATAGTGATCTCCTGCAGCCTGCTTCTCTTCTTTCTTCTTTGCTGTACTTTCTACCTGTGACACCGTAGCCGCCGGGATCGTTGTTTCCTCTTTCTCTACTACCTTTTCTTCTTCCTTCTCTGGTGTCTTTTCAACCAGTGCCACGGATCGCGCCTGACTCACTTTTTCTGCATCAACTCGCCTCGCCAGGGATGTGGCTTGGGTTTTCCCCTGGGCTTTAACAGGAACCTGCACCACTTCTCCCCTAAGTACTTCCCGTAAAAGGGCCTCCTCTCTCTCCTTCCTAAGGATATCCCCGAGGGTCAGTCGTTCAATAGGATCACTGTCTGCGTAACCGATAATCTTGAGTTCAGTCCGTCGATTCTCTTGGTGTTGCTTATCCGTGCAATCCACATCATCGGCACAGCCATTGACTAACTGACTTTCTCCGTAGCCTTTTGCACTGAGCCGCTCATAGGCTATCTCCCCATTCTTAACGATATAGGCCAAAGCCGCATCGGCTCTGGCTTGGGAAAGTTTCCGATTATCTCTCTTCTGTCCTTTTGAATCGGTATGGGATCCCAATTCCATCAACAAGACCGGGTTTTCCTTCAATAAGGCAATGACTTTGTCCAATTCTAAAGCGGCATCGGGCCGAATGACGGCACTATTGTAGTCATAGTAGATATTCTCTAAGGCAATCACTTGGTCCAACCCTGCTTTGTCCAGTTCCAAATTGGCTAACAAGGTGCCCATTTCAAAGCCCTGCGTTAGATTATCTGAAACACCGGGACCAGGTCCGATTTCCTTCACCCCATCAATACAAACGATACAACCTTTAACGTCGACGTAAGCTTCGATTCGCTTATTGAAATAGCCCTCTTTTCGGATCAAAAAAGTATAGTGATTACCACGTTGTAGAGTATATTTAAACTCCGGGCTAGGATAAATAGGGATATCTAATTCCTGTTCATTCGTCGTGTTATTGAACACCTCGATGTGCGTATCGGTAACGGAGATGGCTGAATCTGCCCTTTGCCTGGTTTCCGCTAATGTAAGTTCCAATAAATAGCCTGGACGTCTTTTCAACTTGATTTTGGAAAATATCTTTTGCTCTTCTATGTTGTGGGTAGAAATGACTTGTTCTGCTGAGAAAAAAAGATTCTTGGTCGCTTTTAGGAGTAGATCTTTACCCATAGGTAGGGAAAAGGAGAAAAAGCCTTCCTTATTACTAAAGGTTTCCGCGAGAATTTGCTCAGTTGCCTGATCAATAACTTTGACGCTCACTTCATTTAAAAAGCCACGGTTATCATCTTCGAAAACATAAGCTTCTAAGGTTACATTTTGGGCTTGTAGTAGGCAGCCAGACACCAGCATGCAGCTAGTGAAAAATAAAAATAGTTTGTTCATGTGTAGTTGACCTTTATATTTTCAGTATAATACGCTTAGAATTTCATTCTCATAAAAGCCCAGGAAGTAGGGAACAAATAGCAATAGTTCTCAATATTATTTTTTACTTCGCGTTGGTAGATGATAAGAAGTCATCCAAGCGTGGGAAGAATTCCTGAAGTTTTCCCAGATGTACTTAGGAAATTTCAGCAGTCTTTCCGATAGACTGTACGGAAAAAGATTAAATCGGTTTCCAATTTTGTTAACTAGTATCTCTTTGGCCATTTTAAAACGATGCTCAGATAATTTTTGCGCTTTTAAGTCAGAGAAGGTAAAATCAATCAAATAACATGAGCCTAAGAATAGTATTCATGGGTACGCCCGCCTTTGCCGTACCATCTTTAGCCATTTTGCTAGAAAACAACTATGACGTAGTTGGTGTCATCACAGCTACGGATAAATATGGTGGTCGGGGAAATAAGGTTTTGTTGGAATCTGCTGTCAAGCAATTCGCCCAAGAGAAAAACCTAAAAATACTGCAGCCCAAAAACCTGAAGGATCCTTCTTTCCTGGAAGAGTTGGCAGCATTAAAAGCCGACCTCCAAATCGTGGTAGCCTTTAGGATGTTACCCACCAGTGTATGGGATATGCCGCCCCTGGGAACCTTCAATTTGCATGGCTCCTTACTCCCTAAATACCGAGGAGCCGCACCGATTAATTGGGCAGTTATCCGAGGCGAGCAGGAGACCGGTGTGACCACTTTCTTCATCCGTCATCAGATCGACACCGGGGATATCATTCTACAACAGAAACTAGCTATCGATGAAAATGAGACCGCTGGTGAAGTACATGATCGAATGATGGTCATTGGAGCTGAAAGTGTACTAGAAACAGTTAGAAGAATTGAAGCTGGCAATATCGAATTGCAGGTGCAAGATCATAGCGCTGCTACCAAAGCCCCTAAGCTTCACAAAGAAAATTGTGAGATAGATTTCAAACAAACCAGCGAAGAGGTTCATAATTTCATTAGAGGACTCAGCCCATACCCTGCTGCCTGGACGACGTTAGATGGTAAACAAGTAAAGATTTTGAGGAGTGAAGTTGTGATGACAATGGAGATGCCCAGCACGCCTCCAGGTACATTCTCTTCCGATAATAAGCACTTTATCCAGATTTCTACGATCAATGGATATATCAATGTGTTAGAGCTGCAAATTCAAGGGCGCAAACGCATGAAGGTCAAAGATTTTTTAAATGGCTACCAATTTGAAGAGGCATCCTAAGAGCATGTTTGGGCAATGCTTTTGGAGGAAAAAAGTGTCATTTTTTTGCTAAG
>CAJXUM010001214.1 GCA_913060855.1 uncultured Lewinella sp.
TCAGCCTCGGTCTCGTGGGCTCGGAGATGTGTATAAGAGACAGGAATATCGCGGCTCCTATTCCTGCTATATGACCGATGGGTTGCATCGCTAATGCACTCAAATTCCCAGGGATAGATCCTGAAGCGAGAAACTGGATAAGTAAGAAAACGATCAAGAGCGTCAATGTTGGATTTGAGCCATTTGAGAAGCAAAGGATATAAACCAGGGATGAAATTATGGATAGGTATAACGAGAAATTCACCAACTTCAGCATCCCATATTTCAAAACTAGTGAACTATTCAACAAGGTCGAAAGCCCTAAGGACAAGGCCAGTCCCCCAAATATGTAGGGGAATTCATCTATCATTTTATATTGTCCCTGGAAAATTTGTTGTGCAGCTCCTAAGTAGGCAATGAAAGTTCCTTGGAGCAAGCCAGTGATGACGGTGAATAGAACCGTATTCTTGTAACGAAAAAATTCTTTTAGCCCATTGGTGAAGAGATGTCGAGAAATTGGAATTCTTTTCTCGGGACTAAGGGTTTCCTCTTGCCGAGCCCAGAACCAAATAATGGTAATGCTGATGAAAAGAAGTTGGAAGTAAAAAATGGCTTCCCAATTGTAGGCGGTAAGAATCAACTGGCCCAGTAAAGGGGCTATCATGGGAACCAAAATGAAAATGGTCATAATGAATGACAAGATCCTGGCCATTCGTTCTCCCTTGTAAGTATCTCTGATGATGGAGATACTCACCGATCTTGCGGCGGAAAGCCCTACCCCTTGAATGACTCTTCCGATGAGTAGCATTTGCAAAGTGGGTGCCCAAACGATGAGAAAGCTCGCCAGGATAAATACCCCTACGCCTATGTATACCATAGGTCTTCTACCGAAGCTATCAGATAGTGTTCCAAATACCAACTCTCCAAGTCCTAAACCCAAGAATATCATGATGATGATGAGCTGGAGGTGGTTACTATTCGAGACTTCGAGTGCCAACCCAATGTCTGGTAAGGCAGGCAAAACGGTGTCAATAGATAGCGCTACATTCGACATTAAGAATGCCATTAGCGCTACAAATTCGAGTTCTTGGATACCTTTTTTTCCTCGAAGACCCACTAATATATTAGGCTTGATGGTTGCTTTAAAGTAGCAACCTTTTTTTTGGATTAAACGCTAGGCCAAATCTTTCAAATTACGTAAAAAGCCACCTTGTCCAGCATCTTTCATTCGCTTCTGTAGTTTTTGGGCTTGGCTCTTTGAGCTATAAGCACCTAGAACGACTTTATAGACCGTGCGCCCTTTGAGCTCATTGATACTAACGATGACTTTTTCACCAAATTTGCGCTGCAGCTTTTCTACCTGGATCAGAACATTGCCATATTCGTAGAAAGCACCGATTTGAATACCATAACCACTGGCGGCTTGTTTCTTCACATCAAATTGGAAGAGACCTTGTCCGTTGGAGACGGTGTCCTCCACTTCTACAGGAGGAGCTACAGTTTCCTTCCTGCGTAGTGCTTCAGCTACAGCTCTACCTGCATTGACTCGACCATAGCCATATTTTACGGAATGACCATTGGAGTAATCGCTAGGGGAGCCGATTTTATCAGCTGTCTTCTGCAAAATATCCTTGACCTCTTTGGCTGTTAAATCGGGATTAGCGGATAAAATCAGGGCACAAATACCAGCTACCAATGGGGTAGAACTGGATGTTCCTCCGAAGTGCTTATAGTGCTTACCTCTAGAGCGCCCATCTCGCCAAAACTTGAAATTACCGGACTCCCAATCCAAGCCTTGGTCCCACCAAGCCCGGGCGGCTAGAATAGGCCAATCCCCGTTGGAAGGCGCGCAAATGGAGACTTCTCGGCCGCGATTGGAATAAGAGGCGTAAGTATCTTGGCTTGTGCTTGCCGCTACTGCAATAACATCTGGATGAGCAGCATAGAAGTTGACAAAATCCAGGTCATCATTGCCTACTGCAAATAATATAACACATCCTTTACCATTGCGCCCTTTCTTGGCCGCTTTGGTAATGGCTTCTTCTTTTAGGGAATTCAATCTGAAATTGGAATCGGTGGTGCCCCAGCTACAGCTAATAATATCAGCGCCATTTTTTATGGCGTAGTCAAACATCTGTTCCGTTGCGCGTACACTAAAAGAGGTACCACTGACGGGCATAAACTTAGCACTTGGAGCCGCACCTACAATACCTTGTCCATTGGACGCAGCCAGTGCTACACTAGCACAAGGGGTACCGTGGGTAAAGCGTTTATCACCTTGTAGAACATCCGAAGATTGGTTCCATAGATCAAAGGGTTTGGTGACCTTATCTCGTAAGTCAGGATGGGTCAAGTCAAAGCCATTGTCTACCACAGCTACGGTCACGCCATTTGATCCCGTATTGCCTAGGCGCTGCCATGCGTCTACTACTTTGGCATCGGCGCCTTTCCGCAGGCGGTAATCCACATCGGCCACAAAACCATCATTTTGAAGATGCCATTCATGTCCCACTAAATTATCACTTGGAGCGACAAAGGCATATTCATCCAACATCGTATCTAAATCCGGCTCAGCTATTTTGACTAAAGAAATAGCTTGCAGGAAATTGGCTACCTTAATAGGATTGGGAGAATTGGCGGTAACTTTGGCAATAATCCGATTGTTTTCACGTCTTTCGACTAAAGTGAGGGCATATTCTTCTAAAACAATATTTTGTTCGTTTTCTCCTACGCCTTCTTCAAAAGTGATAAAAATCTCGCCGGTGGGAACCAAAGGTCGGTTACTACCTTCCGAAAAATAAACATGCGTACCCAGCTCTACTTCCTCGTTTGATCGTGCTTCATCGAGTGCATCGTCTAGCGAGCCACCGGATTGATTGAGGGCTGTCTCTTATACACATCTGACGCTGCCGAC
>CAJXUM010001215.1 GCA_913060855.1 uncultured Lewinella sp.
AGATCAGCCTCGGTCTCGTGGGCTCGGAGATGTGTATAAGAGACAGTACCAATACCTAGGAAGTGGATATGGAACAGCAGCGTCCTTGCATCGAGCGAAGATTGACTTCTTACAAAATACAACCAAGGAGCGGCATGCCTATCCTCGCTTTTGGGCGGGGATGGTGGTTTTTAATTGAATCGATCTATCTTACTCAGCATATATGATCGTCTCTAATACCTCTTTTTTGAATATATCCTCTATAGCCCCAAAGAATAACTCAGCATTTTTGCAGAGAGAGGTCGACCATTCATCGATAAACAAATAGGTGAAATCGTTTCCAGCGATGCCGAGCCAGGAATGCTTAGTGTCTCTCCCCGGTTGATAATAAGAGGCTAAGATATGTAACCAACGGCCCAGCAAAAACTTAACCGACATATTCTGATTGGCAGGTCCATCTATATTAGGAATGCAGAGATAGATCACCTCATTATTGGGCAGGGATATGGGGATTAGAAATATACCTCCAGGCAAGGCCCTGTCTTTTTTCCAATCGATATATACCGGATGTATTTCAGGATAGTGTTGATCTGTGAAATAATCTTTGATCATTTCCGCAATAGTAAGATTGGGCTCCCCTTGTAGTCCGCCTGGTCTGTTAAAGCAGCCCTCTTTTTTATTGAGTTCCTCGGTGCCGATATGGAAAATAATCTGTTTCTGAGTCATATATCCTACCTCCTGCTCTGACCCAGGTACTGGACTCAATACAGGATCAGGGCAAGTGAGCGAACCCGTATGGGAGTGGCGGAGGGCAACTCCCTTATTCATACAAGGATGAAAATGAAGATTACTAAAATGTGTCTCCCTTATCGTTCCTGAAACATCCAATATGACGCCTTCCTCAAACTGCCCTTCATAAAATAACTCAGGGGTCTGCAGGTCAATCGCTCTGTTATCCGTGTGTGGAAAGTCTTTAACAATCTCCTGCAAGGTGTCTACATTGACCATTCTAGCCGTACCCGGAACGACCATTCGATCCACTCGCATGAATTTTCCAAGCAGACTATCAGGCTCCACCAGCCCTTCTCCCAGAAAAGCGACTGGATGGCCATTTACCGCCATAAAATGTACGAAATCTGGTTGACCTTCTTCCATGGGAAGCGCATCTATGGTTTCAACTTGAACAATACGCTTTGTAGCGTGTCTAGCGTAAAATGGACTTGTTGATCTAGACGAATCGTATGACATAGTAATTTATTTGAGTTGAATTTATAGGAGTAAAAGGCTGTGTTTGCTAGTCAAGCTGTCTTTTAATTTCTTATTAATCGATTATTTCCCAATGGCACTATTCAATACAGACTTTTTATACACATCTTTTTTATCAGCTACCAATAATTGGGCATTCTTACCCAAAAAGATAGACCATTCATCGATGAAACAAAGTGCACCATCATTACCTGCAATACCAATCCACTGCCCAGCCTGGTTTTTATTGTATTTCTTCACAGCTGCTAACCAATTTTTTAGGATTTTTTTCACTGGAATCCTCCTATTAGATTTACCATTGACATTAAGAAGACAATAATAGGCGACACGATCGTCAGGCATTACCATCGGGATGAGAAATACGCCTCCTTTCAAGGCCTTCTTTTTCCGCCAGATTTTTTTCGGCGGATTATTGTGCTCCGTTAATTTCTTATCCTTGAAGTACATTTCAAGAATTTGCATTATTGTATAGTTGGTTTTTTCCTTTTTATGCCCGCTAGATTTATAGTGTCCCTGGGGCTTAATAAGTTCTTCATAAGGCATATGAAATACAACTAATTTATGACGTATTTCACCTGGTCTAATCTCCGTCTGAGATGTGTTCAGCATGAGTTGAGGCTTTGGGCAAGTCTTAAAGCCATCCTCCGAATGTCGCAACCTTAAAAATGGCGGTTTTTTATTGTCACAAGGGTGAAAACTCATTTTAGTATAGGTCTCGTTCTCTACCATACCAGAGACATTTAAGAGAACACCTTGTTGTATTTGATCTTTATAGAGGAGGCCTTTTGTATTTATATCAATAGCCTTGTTGTCTTTTTTCTTACGTACTATTTTCTCTAATATATCTGGATTAACCAGGCGTGCTGCTTCTGGAATGACCATACGATCGATTCGTATGAATTTGCCTGCTAGTTTCGCTGCATCAATTCCCTTCTGACCTAGAAAGGCTACTGGTTCTTTCTGACCAATAGAGAGAAATTGAATAAACTCGGGTTGCCTGCCTTCTCCCAGTAATGTTTTAGGGTTGTTAATTTTCTTAATAGGTTGTAGCGAGTGATTAGGATAAAAATTTTTCTTAGGTAGTGTCTTCATAATGAGGATTAATTTTTAAAATGCGATAGATAAAATAGAGGAATATAGTCAAACGGCTTTGTGCCGTATGCAGGAGCAAACCGCTAAGGATACAGGGATAGGTCCCTTCCTATCCTTTTTACTTACTTTGGATTTGCTGCATCAGCTCCTTAGCCTGAGCTGAATAAGGACCGTCGGTTTGGGCTATTATTAATAGTAACTTATTGGCTTCCTGCAACCGCTGCTGATCCACATAGGCCAGCGCTAGATACCAGCTAATTTCTGCCTCATAGAGCCGCCAATTCTCCGACGAAAGAAGCGGCTCCAACAAAGGAATAGCTTTCTCCGCTTGCCCACTTCCTATCGCTGCTACACCCGCATAGATAATACTTAAACTGTCTCCACCAGCTGCGACTTCTTCGAGTAAGGCTGGATAGGCTTTTTTATACGCTTTTCGATCATAGGCCTGCTGACCGGTTTCACCATCACCACTGAGGTTGGCATTGTCTCGGGGCAAATGCGCGAAAAACCTGTCTCTTATACACATCTCCGAGCCCACGAGACCGAGGCTGATCT
>CAJXUM010001216.1 GCA_913060855.1 uncultured Lewinella sp.
CAGCGTCAGATGTGTATAAGAGACAGGTGTCTGACTCATAATATAATTTGTCAAATTCCACTCCCAGGTTCTTGTAGGTACTCCCGAAGCCACTATACACCCACTCATTCATTTGCTTCCACAAAGCCACCGTTTCCTCATCACCACTCTCCCACTTAATCAACATGGCTCGGGCCGACTGGCCTAATTTACTATGTTCATTGAAATAGGTATTTTTAAAAGCTTTGAAGAAGGCTTCTTCGCTTTGCTCCTCTTTTGCCTTTTCTGCGTAGGTTGCTTTACCTTCTGCGGAAGACTGCCATCCTCGATATTCCTCCTGGAAAATTTGTTCAAATTTGACGTAAAATTGGCCTACATAGTGATCCCCTTTTATTCCGGTGGAACTAGGCGTTTCGTTATTGCCAAACAACTGCCAGGCCAGCATACTTTTACAAATGGCAATCCCTCTATCGTTTACGATTTGAGTTCTTACAACCTCATAACCAGCCGCTTGCAGAATTTTATAAGAAGACCATCCTAGCAAGATATTTCTTATGTGCCCCAAATGTAAAGGCTTATTAGTATTGGGAGAAGCAAATTCCACCATCACTTTTTGGCCATTGTCAGCGGCAAAACCATATTTATCACTTTCCTTTACACTATCGAGTAGAAAACCTTGCCAAAAAGAATCATCAATCACAAAATTGAGAAAACCCTTAATGACATTGAACCGATTAATTTGTGGAACATGATCCACCATGAAGGTGCCCAACTCGTTAGCGATATCCGCTGGTCCTTTTTTAGCTAGTTTAGTAAAGGAAAAAACAACGATAGTGAAATCTCCTTCAAACTCACTGCGGGTAGCATTCATAGTGATGGCATCGGCAGTGATGTCCTCCCCGTATAGTTGTTTAATACCTGTTATTACTCCCTCTTGAATGATACCGATAATATCCATGAATCTTAGCTTGTTATATTGACGGGCAAAGATAAAATTTTATGGCGATACGAAAGTTTTTCGGGCTTTTTCTCCACACTTTCTTCCGCTAAGGACTGTAATGAAACAGACCAGCAGTCTCTTGCCTATTATTTTTCTCTTTTGTTCAACCTTGAAGATGATAAATCAGTTCCGAAAAGTCGGCGAATTAGTCCAATGCCTTAAAAATGCTGAAAATAGTCTTGGAATAATTGCGTTCTTGGAAAAAATGAGGATGTTGTTGGAAGTCATGCGCTGGATTATGCTCTAATACTAACCAACCACCAGCTTTGAGCATGTTTTTTTCGAATATCCGATCTGGAATATCTGGAATATTAGGCAAAGGATAAGGAGGGCCAGCAAAAATATAGTCATACTGCTCCATCGAATATTGGATAAACTTGAAGACATCCCCTTTAATGATCTTAATCTGGTCTTCAATATCTAAGAGCGCACTAGTTTTCTTCACAAAAGCTACGCAGCCTGGAAATTTATCCACATAGGTCACATCTTGGCATCCTCTTGAGATAAATTCATAACTGTGATTCCCCGTTCCTCCAAACAGGTCTAGCACTTTCAATTCACTGATATCAAAGTTATTTTGGATAATATTGAAAAGTCCCTCTTTGGCAAAATCGGTGGTGGGGCGAGTAGGCCAGTTTTTAGCAGGTGGGGTAAAACGGCGCCCCTTGAATTGTCCTCCTATAATTCGCATATAAAATAGCGTTTATTCTTACTTAGCTGTAGTCCTACAGCTTAAAAATGCTGCTGAATACTCATCAAATCGAAATAGAAGTGTGCCGGTTGTAAACTCAATTTTGGGCCTAAAGAGAAGGTAGATGGTACTTTCAAGAAATCGATCCGCTGCAAATAGCGAAATAGCAAGCGATATACTTCAGAATCCTTCACCAATTGTCCAGACAAATACAAGGGCACGTCTTTCGGATCAAGATTATAGGACTTGAAAACCAATAGGACGTAGTAAAGAAAATCCCTGGCTGACTGATAGGTAAAGTGATTGGCATATTGCAGTAAGGTACCGTCAAAGAGAAACAAATAGATTTTCCGGGCCCTTACATGACAAAAAATATGCGCCCCCTTTTGGGTAGCTGCATGAGGTCGAAGCGCATCCAAAAAAGCGGTGTAAAGATGTACACGTCGAGCGGAGCTAAACTGCTTACCAATAAGCTGTGTCTTGGGATCTAGTGCATAGATTAGTTTAGCAGATAGGTGATGTAAATCCTCTACTAAGATTTCCGCATTTATCGAAAGTGTGGTCAACTGTTCCAGGTAGGTTTTATTCTTGGCAGGATTATACAAGCGCTCAGGTAAGATAGTAGCTTGTAATCCGATTACCCCTAATTGAGTCTGACCATAAGTCAGGCGTAAAAGGGCATCATCTTTCACAATTTTCTGGATCGCTCGTTCTCTTCGAGGCAGGCTAGCCTCTTCTTCCAAAGCATATTCCTTAAGCACCTGTATATGGCGTTTCTTATCCACCACCATATAGGTAAAGCTGTCCACCCCTGCAAGGATGGACAGCTCTAAGTCATTCGCCTTGGTTTTGGCAAAAGTATCTTCAACAACTTCAAATTTGATCATTCCCAGTTGCCAGACAAATTGGGTGCATTCATGTTGCCAAATTTAACCGGCTTGTTAGGATCGTAACCTTGATCGTACTTGGCAAAGCGCTTGTCTTTGAACTTACCCATAAACACTCTTCTTGGAATACCCACCTCTACAACATTTACTGTTGTTTTCTGGTAAGTAATTGTGTCTGCAGCTATTTCGAAAGAGACACCACCACTAAAAGGTACAAGACCAAGTGAATCCAAATTGATTCCTAGTACTCGGATAGAATCAATTGCTGGAGAAAGAATTGTATCTGTCTCTTATACACATCTGACGCTGCCGACGAAGAGGATAGTGTA
>CAJXUM010001217.1 GCA_913060855.1 uncultured Lewinella sp.
TGGGCTCGGAGATGTGTATAAGAGACAGTCCAAGAGATCAACTTTTAATCCCATGGGGTTTATCGTATTTATTATTTTTTCTTCTTCTTGCTCATAGGTGTTGCCATTTCATTTCGCCATATGGTGTATTTTGTTTTTAGGGCGGCTACTTTATCTGGGTATTGAGTTACAAGGTTAGTTTGTTCGCTCAAATCGTCCTCCAAATTATATAGTTCCATGGTACCCTTTTTTGAGTACAGCAGTTTCCAGACACCTTCCCTGACTGCCCAGGTGTCGTCGTTTCCATCAAAATAGAGTTGCTCGTGCAAAGGTCCTTTTACTTCTCCACGGATTGCAGATAATATATTTTGACCATCGTAAACTTTATCTGCCGGAAGATTGATATCCAATGCCGCACAAATAGTCGGCAGAATATCAAGTGAGATTACCGGCTCGTTCGACACTGACGGTTTGAGTTCTCTAGGCCAACTCATCACGAAAGGAACCCTCAGACCTCCTTCATAGACGCTGTGTTTGAAATCGCGTAATGGCAAATTGTTTGCTTTATTGTTTTTTGCACCTCCGTTATCAGAAAAATAGAAGATGATCGTATTTTCATAGACACCCTCTTTTTTTAAGGTTTTGATTACCTCTCCCACAGCAAGGTCCATCCGGTGAAGCATTGCCAATTGAATATTGCGTTTCGGATCGCCGGTATCGAACATTTTTATGTCTTTCTCAGGGGCTTGCAAAGGGAAATGGACGGCATTAAAAGGAAGATATAAAAAGAATGGGTTCTCCTGGCTTGCGTTGTTTTTTATGAAATTACTGGCTTCTCTTGCCAGGTTGTCGGTCAGATAGCCCGTGTCAGAAATGGTGGTAAAATTACGATAGATGGAATGATGAAAGTCATCCGGATTTTCCTTGAGGGAGAGATCGAAATAATCATGTGCGCCATGCCCCAAAAAGCCGTAGAACTCATCGAAACCTCTGTTGCCTGGGTGGTATTCTTCGGTCAGCCCCAAATGCCATTTCCCAAAAGCCCCGGTACGGTATCCCTCCTTTTTTAGAATATCAGCTAAGGTATTTTCGGAGAGTGGTAGGCCCTGACGGGAATCGGCAGCTCTGTAAAATCCAAACCGCTGCTGATACCGGCCTGTTAACAAACCCGCTCGTGTTGGGGCGCAAACATAAGCACTGGCGTAGCCGTTTGTGAAAACAACGCCCTCCGCTGCCAATTTATCAATAGCGGGCGTGGAAACTTGTGCAGGCTTTCTTTGGTATCCAGCATCTGCGTTTCCCTGATCGTCGGAAACTATAATGACAATATTGGGTTTCTTCGTAACTGCTTTTGATTGTGCCGATTTATTGGTATTGCATCCAACTAACAGTAAGGCAAAGGCAAAGGCAAAGGAAGAAAGAAATTTCATTTTCATATTCTCAAATTTCATAAAATCATCTTTTTACGCTTTGCATGCTTTTTTTCATTGCGACAAGAACATCTGAATACGCAGTATTTCCAGCCAGGTTAATATATTCCAGCGGGTCTTTTCGTTGGTCGTATAGTTCTGCGCCCTGCTTACCATGATCCCATTCTATATATCTCCACGCTTTGTTTTTGACCATTCTTCCTAACATATCCCCTCGTTTGCTTACGGCATAAACCTGATCGCGAAATGGGAGTTCAGGGTCTTCGACTACCGATGCAAAACTTTTTCCCTCTAAATAATCAGGCGTGTTTTTCAGGTTCATCAATTCGGCCATTGTTGGATAAATATCAATAAACTCAAACATAGCCTCGGACTGTAGTCCCTTTTTCCCAACCGCATTTCCTGCTATGATAAAAGGGGCTCTGGTTCCTTGTTCATAGACGGTTACTTTGTTCCACCATTTGTTTTCTCCTAAGTGATAGCCATGGTCTCCGAAAAATACGATCAGGGTATTATCCATTTGTCCTGTTTCTTTGAGGGCGTCTAATAAACGCCCAACCTGAGCATCCATAAAGGTGGTGCAAGCATAATAGGAGCGTAAAAATTCACGCTTGTCTTGGTCATCAAATTTGTCAAACTCTTTTGACATACGAGGTAAGGAATGCTCATAAGGAGATTGGTATCCTTCAGGTAGTTCAATAGGGTCGCATTCCTCTAAAGGATACAAATCAAAATACTTTTTAGGTGCCACAAATGGGTCATGTGGCTTTTTGAAACCTATGGCCAAAAAGAATGGCTTTTCTCTTGTCGTTTTAATGATTTCAACCGCTTTTTTGGCTATCTGACCATCTTCCTGATCGTCATCTGTTCCTTCGGCGGCCTGCCAATAACACCATGGCATTTTTCCATCGGTTACATTTCGCTGCTCGCCTGTTGACCCTAATGCTGTTGTTTCAAATTTGTAGTAGGCATCCCATGCTTTCATATCTTCGTGATCCGCTGTTTTATCATGAAATGTTTTGCCCAATCCAATCGTTTCAAATCCGTTTTTCTTGAATAAGTTGGGTAGGGTAATTTTATCACCTAATACCGATAACAAGGGGGTGGTGTTGTTAAGAATACCTAGGGTTTCAGGTCTTAAGCCCGTTAAGAAAGACCCTCTACTTGGTCCGCATACGGCAAAATTGCAATGGGCATTGTTGAACTGGACACCCATAGCTGCCAGCTTGTCAATATTTGGAGATTTAACGATTGGATGACCATAGGTTCCCAAGCTGGGTTTTAAATCATCTATAATGATGAACAGTACATTTTTATCTATTTTCTGTTCCTCAGTTAAGCCGTTTTTGCTTGAATCGGAACATCCTGTAAAAAGGGATATTAGGATAAGTCCCTAAACTATTCTAGGCCTATATGTGCTTTTATTTTTCATTCCTTATTATTTAGACTTTATTATGAAATAATTTGTAAGGAGCT
>CAJXUM010001218.1 GCA_913060855.1 uncultured Lewinella sp.
CGAGATCAGCCTCGGTCTCGTGGGCTCGGAGATGTGTATAAGAGACAGATCTCCACTCTCCGTGTAAGGGTTACCCGCCATCACTACACATACTCGTCGTCCTTTCAAGTCATAAGTTTTCGTTTGGCCTTTCCAAACGCCTTCTATCTTGCGCTGAGCATCACAAAGTGAAATGAATTTTTGCAAGAACTCTTGGTGGCAATGTTGGATATCATCGAGGTAGATCATCACATTGTCGCCCATTTCTAGAGCTAAATTGAGCTTTTCCAATTCTTTTGCTGCCGATTGATCGGGAGCAGAAGTAGGATCCAAGTTGACCACGCGATGTCCCAAGGCGGGGCCATTAATCTTCATAAAAATAAGGCCTAAGCGATTGGCTATGTACTCCATTAGGGTCGTTTTACCGTAGCCAGGAGGAGATAATAATAGCAATAAGCCCATTCGATCGGTGCGGGTTTCAACGCCTACCGTACCGATTTGTTTGGCCAGATTATCACCTACGATCGGTAAATAGACTTGGTCAATCAGTTTATTTCTGACGAAAGAAGTGAGCACCTTTGGTTCAAACTCTTCCAAGCGCAAGTAGCTGCGGTATTCTTGCACCAGCTCTTTCTTCTTTTGCTGGAAATGATGATATTTTGGTAAATCTTCCGATGTGTATTGTCGAAGCCGCCGTAGAAAGTCGGTATAGGAAAGGGTATAAGCTCCCGATTCCAAGAGCGGATGATCTCCTGATAGATTGGCAATCTCTTGACTTACTTTCGCTTTTTGAATATGCTTTTCTTCCCACTGCCCCTGTAATAGGAGATAGGCTGCTTCCGACAGTTGGCCTTCTTTCACCCCTTCCAACTCTTGACTATCAAAGGCCTTCAACCATTGCAAGGCCAATTGGAATTGTTCTTCAGGGTGCTGTTGTAGGGCAGCCAAGGAGGATTGAAAACGATCTGTGGCTTTTTTCTTTTTGAGATAGGCTTGAAAAGATTGGGCAACTTCGGCTGCTTTCTCACTGATCGTAAAATGCGATCGCTCTGAGAGTTCTTCAAAGAGATAATCCGCAGCATAACTTAAGGTGTTAGGAGAGCTGTCTTGGCGTAACTTCATTATTTGGCTTTTGTTTGTCTATCCTATTTCAACAGACTTTATGATGAGATGAGTTGTATAGGAATGGGAATTAAGATTTTGCAGCAAGACGAGGCCCGAAGAAGGAGCCTAGCGATTAACTAAGCGACTGATGAAGAACGAAGGCTTGCTGCAAAAGATAATTTAGCTCCCTACAAATTATTTCATCATAAAGTCTAATAGTGTTAAAATAGAAAAACGCCCCCTGACTTACCAATTTTTACGGTAAAAAGGGAGCGTTTTTCGACAAAGTGCCTATTTGAGGCGAGCGCTTTAGGGTATTATTTGCTAATTCCTTTATTTACTCAATAGCGCTTATGTGTTTACTGTCCCCTTCAAGGCGAAACAGTATTGATCCTCGTAATAGGTAGCCGCTTAGCCACTTGTATATCTTCTAAGCGATCGAGGTAGGATACCAAATAATTGGCAACATCCGCTCTACTGTCTACATGAAGCTGTCTAAATTTATTGACAACACTCAACAAATTCTTGCGCTTGCCTTCGATATAAAACAAAGTAGCATGCATTTGTCCAAGGAGTTGCTCAAAACCTAGGTAAATTCGATCTCTCACAAATTTGATTTCATAATTGGGGTTAGCCACGGCATAAGGAGCATTTACTAAACCTGAAAAATCAAAATCATAAGGTACAGCAATCACTTTTCCATCTTGCTTATACAACTTGACGTTCCGACCAATATGAATATCCCAATCTGAATTTCCAATCAGGTATTGGTAAATCCCAACCAACTTGGCATTATCTGCATTGAAAGCCTGTAATCCTGCATTAATACAAGAATCACAATTTTCACTATTGGTTCTTGCTTTAAACTGCGCCGAATCTTCAATAACGAAAGCCCATTGCTTCGTTTTTTTACCCGTATTGCTGTCTTTATAGGTAATACGCAGCAATTGTACGCGGAAACTATTGTCAGTGAGTTCGTTGTACATCTTATAGGCCAAGTACTCACGCAGGAGCAGGTCGTAGGCCGCCTGTCGGTCTTCAATACAGTAGGTCACGAGTTTGAGGTCATCAAATTTGGCTAAGCCTGCTTCGGTTAAACTGGATTTCTTGAAATTCAGTTTTAAAGGGGGCATCTCGCTACAATTCAATCTTCGAAAATTTCCTCTGATTCTCACCTTCAAATCCCAATGCATTTCCTCATTGTTCGCATCTTTAAAGGTAAGTGAAGCAGCTTGATATCCGTCAAAGCGACGATTGTTCTTGAGGTTTTCTACATCTGTTTCCAACTCAACCTGCAAAACATCTCTATAGTACATCAGATCGAAAATACTTTTTTCAGCAGCTGTAGGGGATGCAAAACTAATCATGGGGTAAGCGCATCCGATCAAAACTAGAATGAATACCATCCTCCCCATCTTGTCATTTAAATTCTTCATCATTCTTTATTTAATTAATTAGTGTAAAACTTACACAAAGCTATGTCTTATTAGTCAACTGCAATAGGTCAAAGTTGGTTCAATGATGATCAAAATGGGACTTTTTAAGTTAAGTTATTGTTAACTTTTTATGGCTTAAACCAAGCTTGAGAATAGATTTTAGAACAAAATTAAGCGTGTATAGAAATAATTGTTGGTTTAAACTGTTATTTGATGCCCATTAGAAATTATATTTTGATGTTTGTAGATGAAGGGCGCTTTTTTCGATCTTTTCCCCACTTTTTGTATCAAATATCAATATAGTATCATTTTATGGTCTGTCTCTTATACACATCTCCGAGCCCACGAGACCGAGGCTGATCTC
>CAJXUM010001219.1 GCA_913060855.1 uncultured Lewinella sp.
CTACACTATCCTCTTCGTCGGCAGCGTCAGATGTGTATAAGAGACAGGTCCAATACGCCGAGTACCGAGCAAGACCGCATCATACAGATTGGCTACAGAAGCCCAATCACTTTCTCCATCGTGCAAATAAAGCGGTAATTCAACGCCCATCGCCGCTTCCAGTGAATCCATCCGCAGGAAGGTTTTGGCGTGAAAGAGCGTGGCTTCACCATTGTCTTCCTCTGCTACTAAATCATAGCCTTTCAACCATTCGGGGTATCGTTTTTTCATTGCTACTGTTTCCTGGATATCCTGCCAGATGGTCGCATTGTTTTTGAATCTTAAATCGGTATGAATGATCTTCAAGGTGAAATAAGGATCTGTTTGGCGTTGTTTGTCCACCGCCTGCTCCAATATTGAGACCAGGCCTTCAATAGGAAAGCCTCCACCTGGCTGCTTCAAACTATATAAGTGATTCCGGAAAGGGACTCTCAGTTCAACATGCTGAATATTATCTGCGACTAGCAAATCTAAGCCTCGTTCCAAATACCCTGGATAAACAGGCTCATAAGTCACAAAGCGATAAATCCGTTGAAAGATAGCTTCAAATTCGTACCAAATATCTACAGAATCTCGATCGATATTTTCATCAAAAGTGATCAATTGAAAAAGCGAATCTGCGAAAGCAGGATATTGTTTTTGCAGCTTCTTAGTCGGGAAAAAACCAGCTGGGGCCTTGCCTTTTTTGAAAGCCTGTAGTTGTCCTTTTACAAATCGAGGATCTGCCTCGCCCCAATAACTATGCATCTCTGGAAGTTCCAAGGCCTTCTTCACCACCCATTCCGCATCAGCCATGGCCAATAGGTGAAGATGTAGTATGCCTCCTTTCGGCATTTGCTGGATGAGGGAGAAGATTTTAGTCCCTTCTATGTGTGCTTTGGATTGATAAAAATTTCGGGCGGGTGGAAAAAAATGCGTGGCTTTATAGTGGGATAAAAGTTTAGCTTGCTCTTTTTGCAGCAGCTTATTCAGTTGGATTTCTTGTGGGTTTAAACGAATGGCCTGATCAAAATACATCGCGCTATCAACATCCATTACAGCAGCCCGCAACCCTAAATAATCTGCATATTTTTGCTCAGTCTGTCCATGTATTAATAAGGGAAAGAGCAAGAGGACTAGTAGGATTTTTTTCATAGCAAGTTCTTAGAAAAGAGATAAAATGGTTACCCTTCGCAATTCTATACGGGCGGATTTGGCGCCTCATTACTAAGCGCCAAAAGTAGGCAATTTACCAGAAACCGAGACATAAGTATTGATCTCAATACAGTATCTTCCAAAGAAAATCCTATGTTTGTCCGCCAAATAGACGGCCCAATCATGGAAGATTTTTTCAAACTCAGCGAGAAGGGAACCAATTTCCGAACCGAGCTCATTGCCGGACTTACCACCTTCCTGACGATGTCATACATCATCTTCGTCAATCCCGCGATTTTAGCGAAGGCGGGGATGGAAATGGAATCTGTTTTAGTAGCTACTTGTTTATCTGCTGCACTCGGTACACTACTCATCGGATTACTGGCCAATTACCCCTTTGCGCAAGCGCCAGGTATGGGGCTGAATGCCTTTTTTGTTTTTACCGTGGTGCTTACCTTGGGCTATACATGGCAGCAAGGTTTAGCCATTGTCTTCCTATCTGGTGTACTATTTCTCATTTTGACTATCAGTGGTTTACGAAAGTCGATTATTGATGCGATTCCACTCAACTTGAAATTGGCCATTGCGCCAGGTATTGGGTTATTTATTGCGTTGATAGGGCTCAATAATGCGGGTTTGGTAGATATGAACCAAGGGCCAATTATAGATATTATTTTGGGGAATTCTTCCCTAGAAGCTAGCAGTTTGATCGATCAAGTACAAAGTGCTCCGCCACAGATTATTGAGCTAGGTCGGCTGTCATCTCCGCCAGTTCTACTAGCTGTTATTGGGTTCGCCTTGCTATGCGTTTTGATGGTGCGCCAGGTAAGTGGCGCCATGTTGTGGGCCATTCTGGGAACGACCTTAATTGGCATTCCGATGGGTGTTACACAGTTGCCAGAGACCTATAGTCTCGACCGAATTAGCCTTAGTGCAACCGCTTTCCAACTAGACCTAGTGGGATTATTTGCCGTTCCGGAGGGTGAGTCGGCCATCAGTTCTATCTTAACGGTATTACTCGTCATTATCAGCTTTACGCTGGTGGATTTATTTGACACACTCGGCACCTTGCTGGGCACTGCTGCCAAAGGAGACATGCTGGATGAACAGGGTAATTTGCCTAGAATGAACAAGGCTTTATTTTCGGATGCTTCTGCTACTTTAGTGGGTTCTCTATTAGGAACGTCTTCCGTGACGACCTTCATTGAAAGCGGGTCGGGTATTGTCGCGGGCGGGCGGACAGGCTTGACGGCAGTGGTTGTAGCCACCTTATTTTTGTTTGCCATTTTATTAGCGCCGATCGCCGGTATGATACCAGCAGCGGCTACTTCCCCGATATTGATTATGGTAGGGTTGTTGATGCTAGATGGTATCAAAAAGATTGATATGAGCGAATTATCAACTTCCATCCCTGCCTTTTTGCTCATCATCTTAATGCCCTTTACCTATAGTATTGCCAATGGTATTGCCATCGGCATGTTATTTTATGTGCTCATTGAAGTGGTGCTTGGGAGATGGAAAACCATCCATCCTATCTTATATCTTTTAGCGGCTCTGTTTCTAATGAGATATATCCTGCTGTAAACCATTACTTAGCGCATGTTTATCAGGTCTTAATAGTCTATCGCACAAGACAGGAAGCGGTAGTTTACTACTTCTTTCTTTAACCTTCAAAAGAACTGTCTCTTATACACATCTGACGCTGCCGA
>CAJXUM010001220.1 GCA_913060855.1 uncultured Lewinella sp.
ACGAGATCAGCCTCGGTCTCGTGGGCTCGGAGATGTGTATAAGAGACAGCATCCCTGGCGCTTGTTCTTACTATAGCAAACCCAATGGTCGGCGTGGCATCGAGGTACATCGGGAATATGAGATGCATCAAACGAATATTTTTATTGAGCGACTGCCCGCAGGAAAGCATGAATTTGAGATAGAGTTAGAGCCTCGCTTCTCGGGGAATTATCAGCTCAATCCCGCGAAAGTAGAATTGATGTATTTTCCTACTTTTTATGGGCGAGAAGTAATGAAAGCGGTGAGAGTGGTGAAGGAGTGAAGGAGGGGAAATCGTGAAGAAGTGAGGGCTGAGGTTCCGATTGGAGACCGTGAACCAACGGCTAGGGAGGCGCGGCCAAGCCTTTTGATTTTGATCGAAATTTTTATTTTAACTCCATAAGCCGAGATAAAGTCCCGCTATTTAGCCAATTGAACAGCCTCTTCAATGTATTCATTAACAGGCGCTAAAGGTGTATTGAGTACAAAATCGACCAATAAGTCAGGGGCTTGCATCTGTAAGGGATGATCACCTTTATCAACCGTGACAAGCTCTTTATCGGTATTCATTAATTCCATGAGGAAGGGTGAATTCTCATAGGGAACTAAGCTATCTGCATCGCCATGAATAAGTGCTACCGGAACGCTGATTTTAGGATAGAGCGGCAATATTTCACGAAGCGCATCGGGATGACTTAGTTTCTCTACATTGGATACCCACAACATGCGAGGGAGTAGGAAACGGAAAATTTTGAAATTGATAAAATAGGATATACGGAAGATGACTTCGTTGTCAGGGTTATATTGTCCCGACACACCGACTATTTTTGCAATTTTTTCAGGCTGCAAAGCGCCCATAATAACGGCAATAGGGCCGCCATAACTATGCCCCATCACTACTGTCTTTTGCGTCTCCCCCTCTAAGACTTCAAGAATTTTTTCGGCTTGTAGTTGTAAGTCCTTTTCGGCTCCTCTCGGTTTCGTACCTCCATAGCCTGGCCGATCAACAATCAATAAGCGATACTTTTCAAAAATACGTTCCCGTTTGGCCAGGCCACTCCAGTCCATCACACTACCTGGTGCGCCATGCACCAATAATAGTGGCTGCTTGTCGGGATCACCCATTTCGATATATCGCACCCCTGATGGCGTAAAATTAATGGTCCAATCCTCTCTCCCAATATCCTTGTACCACCAACGGGTCCCCTTTTCAGAAGAAACATAACGATCAAAAGATTCAATGAAAATGAACAGAAGGGCTACAAGACCCAAGGCAAGGTAGAGGAACCAACGAAAGATTCGTTTGGTAATGGGAAAAAAACGACTCATACAGGCAGTTTATAATGTACTTACTTCAAATAACGTATCAAATCCCTAATTGTTAAGTTTCAATGGATTATTCTGGATAAGTGCGCTATCTAAACAGGCTTTAACTGATCACTCCCCTACTTTAGGTCCCTCTCCATATTACAGAGGACAGAGGACAGAGGACAGAGGACAGAGGACAGAGGACAGAGGACAGAGGACAGATCGGCTAGATACAAGGCATAACTCACACCTCAGCAGCCTCTTTTCCCTCTCTTTCCAGGCAGGCAGGTCGCTTTTGTCTTCTAAATCTCTATTAGTATCACCCCTCTTTATTGCATTTAGTCAATACCAGGCTTGTGTCTTCTTATTCTTTTTTGAAATAAAAATTAAAAAAAATCGATACTTAGCTTGACTTTTAAACTAAGTACACGCATATTTGTGTCGTGGTGCTTAGTTTTGATTTAAAACTAAGTTAAAGTACAAAGACATGACCTACAGAGATACAACTATAGATCGGACCCAAATACTGATTGATCGGATCATGCAGGCCCAAAGTTTATTGGCCCTTTTTAAAACCCTTGATTACAAGTCAGCCTATCGGGAAGCGGTCAAATTATTGCACCCTGATCTCTGTCACATCTCTGCTGCAGGAGAAGCTTTGATTCGACTCAATGAACTTCGATTACAATATGAGAAAGGGCGCGTGATTACAGATGATGCGGGTAGTATTTGGAGCAAAGACAATCAGGCGATTTTCCGTGGGGATAGTCACCTATTGGAAAGATCTTATCGAAATTTAGAACAGTTAAAGCACATACGAGGAGAAGCCGCTTTGCATTTTCAACATTACCTCCCCACTAACGTAATATTTTCGAATACCATAGAGGCCCAGTTCAGTCACCGAGCACTGCCTCTTCATGGCTTGCAACTTCCACAAGAACACGTCAATTGGGTGCTCTCGCGCTTATTGGAAGTGATAGCTTGGTTGGCGGAGGAGGGCTTTGTACATGGAGGTATCAATCCCAAATCGGTTTTCATTGTACCCGAAACGCACGGTATTATACTTACCTCTTTCTATCACATGAAGCGAGAGGGTGAACGCTTGCGTACCATTTCTGCCGCTTATAAAAATTGGTATCCTGCTTCCGTTTTTACACAAAAACGAGCTACTGCTACGATCGATCTTGAATGCTGCAAAAGAACAGCCGCTTATCTATTGGGTGATCATTCGGGCTTGGGCATAAAACTACAAAGGACCCACCTCCCTCCCTTCATCAACTTTTTGCTAGATCATCATACCGATCCCTATACTTGTTACCAGGACTACAGAAAATTACTCAGACAACATTTTGAATCTCGCTTCATTCCACTGGTGCTTTAGAGGCGAGAAAACAGAAGACAGATACGAGAGGACAGACGGCAAGAATCTTGACGCTCGACTTTCAGACTCAAAAATATTGTATAACTCAAAAAACCAAATACCATGGGATACACCAACTGGTCACTGTCTCTTATACACATCTCCGAGCCCACGAGACCGAGGCTGATCTCGT
>CAJXUM010001221.1 GCA_913060855.1 uncultured Lewinella sp.
GAGATCAGCCTCGGTCTCGTGGGCTCGGAGATGTGTATAAGAGACAGCTCTAATAATTTGTTGGAGGAACAATTCAAACACCGGGTGGATATGGCGCTGTGTAACGCGGTAGAACAGATGGCCACGAGTGAAAGCTGTGCGAGTCTTGAGATTAATTGTTCTACCACAAGTACCGAAGGAAATTGCCAGATAAAATTGGATTCTATTTTTAAAACAGAGGAAGGAGACAATGCGCTGAGGGAGGCCTTAGCCTTTTACAAACTGGATTTACCCTATGAGGTCAGCGTGGAACAAAAGAAGATCGATCAACCCGATAACTTGGGTTGTTCCCTGTCTCCTTTACTCGCAGATGACAGTCATTATCTGAATATTTACTTCAATAATCGGGAAGCTTACATTTTAGATAAAATGGGTTTCATGGCGGTCTCCTCTTTTGCGATCATACTGTTTGTGGGATTGGTTTTCATTTTATCTACTTACTACCTCATTCGACAAAAGAGATTAAGGGAGCGAAACATGGATTTCTTCAACCATATGACGCACGAATTTAGAACGCCATTAACCAACATCAAGCTCGCTAGTAAATTATTGGCCAAGAATAAGTTGCAGGATAAAGGCCAGCAATACGTCACCATTATTCAACAAGAAAGCCATCAACTGATGGAACAGGTAGATCGGGTCTTGCAACTTGCCCGACTGGAAGAAGGAGATTATCAGTTGAGAACGGAATTAATACACTTACCAACGCTCTTGCAGAACGTATTACAGGAAATGAGCTTGCAATTATCCGCTCATTCCGCCGAGGTCTCGCTCAACATCGACCCCGATATCCCCTCTCTAAATGGTGATCCTTTCCACCTCTCAAATGCTTTGCGAAACTTGATTGACAATGCCTTGAAATACTCTGCCCCAGGCGCACAGATAAAGATCGATATTCAGGAAAAAGACAACGGCTTTTCAGTTCGTGTTCAAGATAACGGCCAAGGGATTCCCAGGGCACAACAAGCACGCATTTTTGATAAATTCCAACAAGGGAAGCCCGGTCCATCACAAGCACAAAAGGGTTTTGGGTTGGGCTTGGCCTATGTGAAGAAGATTGTCGATCTGCATCGAGGTCAAATCAAAATCGAAAGCGTCTTAGGGCAAGGCACTTGCTTTGATCTATTTTTTCCTGTTAGCCAAAACATGCAATATGTCAAAACCAGCTAATCTGTTAGTCGTAGAAGACGACCTCAACTTGGGTTTTCTCTTGATGGAGTTTCTAGAAGGAGCTGGCTATCAAGTGAAATGGTGTCGCGATGCACTATCTGGACTGGAGCAGTTTAAGAAACAATATTTTAATCTGTGCCTACTCGATGTCATGATGCCCGGTATGGACGGCTTTAGTTTGGCCAAACACATCTACCAATCCGACCAGCACACACCCTTTCTATTCCTTACCGCCCGCTTACTAAAAGAGGATCGCATGAAGGGGTATCAATTGGGTGCCGAGGACTATATCACCAAACCCTTTGACGAAGAAGAATTACTGTGCAAAATCAAGGTGATACTGCGGCGACAAAAGATGCAGCAGGTTCCTTCTCTGCCTACTCATTTTCAATTGGGGCAGTTCTTTTTTGATGCACAAAGGCAAGAATTGGTAAGAGATGGGCAACCACAGCGCATCACCGAAAAAGAAACTGAGGTACTTCAATTGCTCTGTCAACATAAAAACCAGATATTGCGGAGGGAAGAAGCCGTGCAGTTGATTTATGGTAAAAGCGACTACTTCCTGGGGCGAAGTTTCGATGTGTACATTTGTCGATTAAGAAAACTGCTGATGCCCGATCCTAATATTAGTATTGAAAATGTCTTTAAGGTGGGCTTTATCTTGAATGTGGTAGAAGGAGAAGAAGCGGCTTAAAGACCTAAAGTAAGGTATCAAGATGAAAGAAATCCTGGATAAGTTCTCCAAGCAAGCCAAAACCTATCAAAAATACCGCCCTCGCTATCCGCAAGCCCTGTATGACGAGTTATTGTCCTTGACGCCTGAGCGAGGATCGTGCTGGGACTGCGGAACAGGCAATGGACAAGTGGCCATTGAGTTGGCGAAATACTTCAAGCAGGTTTATGCGACAGATATTAGCCAAAAGCAATTGGACCAGACAGAAAGTAGACCCAATATTACTTACAAAGTTGAACGGGCAGAAAGTACGAGCTTCCCGGCCCAACAATTTGACTTGATCACCGTCGGACAAGCTATGCATTGGTTTGATTTTGAGGGCTTCAATAAAGAAGTTAGAAGAGTGGGCAAAAAAGGGGGGATTATTAGCATTTGGGGATATGGGCTACTGCGGATCAACAAAGATATCAATGCACTCATCGATCACTTCTATACGGATATCATAGGCCCGTATTGGAACAAGGAACGGAAACATGTAGATACGGCCTATCAAAGCATCACCTTTGACTTTGAGGAATTGAAGCCCAAACAATGTCCTCCCATAGTGGTCCAATGGGACAAAGCCCAATTGGAAGGTTACTTTAATTCTTGGTCAAGCGTACAGAATTACCTGGCGAAAAATAAGGGAGAAAATCCTGTGCCAGCTCTAATGAAAAAAATGGATGAATACTGGGAAATCCAAGCCATTAAAGAGATCAAGTTTCCCATATTTATGCGAAATGGCATTATTTAAATTACGAAGCTATTTTGAGAACTTGCTCCAAGTAAAAAAACGCAAGCTCAATACGCTTTTTACGGCATAAAGACAGAAAGTAGCGCCACATCTACTGACTTCCGGTAATCATCTACACAATAAGGGGCTTCCCCTTCCGATTCCTTATCTTCGAGCTTTGAATGCTACTTGCACCCACTAGTTTGAAGAAACAATAAGAATGAA
>CAJXUM010001222.1 GCA_913060855.1 uncultured Lewinella sp.
AGATCAGCCTCGGTCTCGTGGGCTCGGAGATGTGTATAAGAGACAGGATTAGAATACTACATGTATTGATCTGAATTCTTAACTCGCGACTGATAAGTTCTGCCAGTACAGGCAGCGAGAGGCCCTTGGTGGTAGATAAGACTTGCGCCGTAGTACTTTTCGCCCACAATTATTTGGTCTTCCTATCTTTCATATTGCCAATTTTTGTGATTGAAATCCTTTCACGATCAGCCATATTCCGAGAATTATTTCATTCAAGCCCATTTGTCCTCCTAGGATCACTACCGGCTCAAAGCCGAATGCCTCCAGCAGGACACCAATCAACACCAAAGGGGCTCCTATCATCCCCCAAACCGATAGGAATCGAGGGATAAGCCTTGATCGATACAATAAGTAATAAAAAATCAAAGCCCCTAAGCTATAGGTTATAAAAACCATCTGATTGGCCCAATAACGCTGGGCCTGCAGAAGCGCACCCAAAGCTTGAAATGTAGCATCATCGGGTGCTCCTGCTGTTACAAAATCCTGGCTTAATTCGGTGAGTAACAATGGGCTGAGGTCGCTAATAATTTGCATTGTAAACTCAATGATTCGCAAACCAACGTAAGCAAGAGCCATGCTCTCATTGAGTTGTTTTAAGATAGGAAAGACTAATACGGCAATAGCAACGTAGGCAATGCCATTGATTAATTCAAGAAGAACACCTACTATTATCTGGGTTCTGCTGGTAGAGATATCAGTAAGGTAATCCGGGCTATTTAGAACAGGATCTATCAATACAAAAGCACCTATCGAATAGGTGATCATCAAAGTTAAAAATAAAGCACCTACGATCCTTCCGATATCTCTATTTGACTTCATTGATTGGTTTGACATATAAGCATTTGTAGGATGGAATTATACCGTTGAAAATGACAATTCAGCGGTTTGTTGTGAATCGATCTGATAATTTTTTCTTGTTCAGCAATCTTTTCCCATGGTATGAATATTTTCCGGTGACACCGACCTCTTCAATGGTGACATCATCCGCTTCAAAAGACAATGTCCATTTTCCCTTACTCGAGTAGCCAATGACTTCATATTCAATCACAAAGGTATTGGTGGAGATCCAACTTCCTTTCGCAGCATAATTATCCTGATTGGATTCAGTGAATCGATAGACATCGTCTAATCCGATTCTATAACTAATCCTATCATTCTCTTTGGCTGTATAGCTGATTTCAGCGTAATCCTGATCGCGATGAAACAGGAGTTGACAATCGTTGTACCGCCACGGATTGGCCTCTAAAGCATATGGTTTTCCGGCTATTTCAAAGGCAATGTCCGGTAATTGCGGGACGGGTTTGGGAGCTGAACGGCCACTTGGTATGGTCGACAAAGAATCAAGCCGGGCCTGATCCACTGCATCGACTACTATTGGTTCGTCTGAAACTATAGCTGGAAGAATGAATTTCTTCAACATTTTTACTGGGAGGAATGATGTTGCACTACTCAATTTACTAGTAAACACAACTACCAAATTTGCCTTCGGTACCACCATGATGAATTGCCCTCCAACGCCAATTGCCGAATACATGCCGGACTTGTCCAACCACCACTGATAACCATAGCCGTCTGCAAAGGGTCTGGCGAGATTGGTGAACGTCCATAAACCTCCGCTTGTCATATAGTCTATTTTGTTTTCATCATTATAAACATACCGGTATTTTTTGGGAGAACTATGAGCAATGAGCGACTCTTCTATCCAGGCAGCAGGAATCAACTGGACATCATCCCATTTGCCCTTTTGCAGGTATAAGAGCCCAATTTTTGCCATATCACGCGGCTTCAGCCACATTCTTGCCCAACCAATGTGGATGCCTTTCGGGCTCTCTTCCCATTTCACATCCTCTATTCCAATAGGATCAAACAGCTGTTCCTGCGCAAAAGACATGGTACTCATTCCGGTAGCTTTGGCGATAATTGCCGACAGCAAAAAGGTCGCCATATTACTGTAATCGAACCTAGTACCAGGTGCCGTCTCAAATGGCAAATTCAATGCATACTGAACCCAATCATCGGTATGCTGCATCTCAAACAAACCCCGCCATTGGTACAGATAGCTGTCTTGACTGTGCAAACCGGTTTGCATGGTCAATAGATCCCTGACCGTTAAATCTTCGATTCTTCCATCATCGTTGTTGGAAACTTCTCTGCCTAGAATATCGAGGACCGGTGTACCAACATTGGCGATATAGCCCTTGTCGATCGCAATACCGACGAGCGCTGATATGATACTCTTGGTGCAAGAGTGGATCACGTGTTTGGTGTTTTTCGGGAACAAAGGGTTCAAGTATATATCGGCAACAATATATCCGTTTCGTACGATCGTTATGGACTCGATCAAGTTTTGTTCATTTTCAGTGTTTTTGTTTTGGTAGAACTCGATCATTTCAGCGAGCTTGCTTGGATCCACCCCTTGCTCCTGCGGTAGAGACGTCTCCCAATTATTAATCGGCCAATAATCTGGGGAAGTTGCCTCGTACGGACTAGGGGCCATGGCAGGTCGGTAAATGCTGAAAATAATTCCCGCCGTCATCAACACTAATATGGCTAGGAGGCTGAAAATGAAAATCTTGGCTCCGGCCACAATAGCTCTCCTGAATTTACTTCTGCTGGCCATATCAGTTCTTTTAAGATTGATAAAAGGTTTTATACCTCAATTGATTCTCCTTGGCGAAGAATGACACATTTAACCCCTATTTTTTCCACCTCCTCTTTGAACATTTCATCATCGGCCGGATTGTAACACCGATTCAATAAGGCTGCGCAATTATAGTGGACAGGGACTGTCTCTTATACACATCTCCGAGCCCACGAGACCGAGGCTGATCTCG
>CAJXUM010001223.1 GCA_913060855.1 uncultured Lewinella sp.
ATCTACACTATCCTCTTCGTCGGCAGCGTCAGATGTGTATAAGAGACAGCGGTACTAGTCTCCAAGGCAATAATTACATTTGATCTTTTACTAACCCACAAATCAACTTATGAAAAATGTAATGCTATTCAGTTTCATCTTTGTATTTCTATCTCTTCCACTTATTGGTCAAGATCTAAGTCAATTCCGAGTGGGTTTGATCCGTTACGGAGGCAATATCAATCAGGATGTTCTAGATGGATTAGATAACTTCAAACCGGAAACTGAGGCAGAAATGGGTCTGGTAAGAAGGCTGGATCAACGCCTCGAAAAGTGGTATCAAGATGAAGTTTTTGAGATTCTACTAAAGCAATTAGAAGGTAGAGGGATCAAGTTATTACCCTTGGAAGAGACCGCCAAAATCACCCGTCTCAATGACAAAGGCTACCCCTCCCCACTTACCCCTAAGAAACCTATCAAAAAGAAGAACGATAATATTGGTGACTATTTCTTGAATATAACCCTCAATTGTTCCAAGCCTCTGATCGGCGGATTACTCGGCTTTCGCCCCACTAGTAGCATCCGAATTGTTTTACACGATGCCAATGGTGAAAAACTAAAAACCATCAATGAAACCGTAAAGGCTACCCAACCTCTCAAGGCCAACGATTTTGATGAGCCATGGAGCGTAACAATCGAACAATTTGACAAACTGGATTGGCACCATCGGGATATGCTGATTGGTTATTTATTGCCCTTAGTAGAGGAAACGATTAAGGTGGGTTTGGATAAGTTGTAGTTCGATCTAAGCGTTTAATATTCGTCTTTATTTAGAGACTGTTTTGAAATATGTGCTGAGAATTATTAGGGAGTATCTTTTCATTAGTCGAAGCTCTTTTTGAGGTGAATAGCCATAGTTATTGACCGAATAAAAGCTGAAGAATCATGGAAAAAGGCGCCTAATAAAATTAGTGACATGTTTCAAAACAGTCTCTTAGACTTCAGAAGTTTTCCCAGCCACATCCGAGAAAACTTCTGAAGTCTATATTAATACCTTATCAGAAATACCTTCCCATCATCGGATGTTCAACGATCAGCCTTTTCAATTCAAGGAAATCGGCCTCTCCCTGTTTTTGGTAAATGATTTTCCCGCCTGGTTCGATCAGTATCGTATAAGGCAAGGCAGCACTCCATTCCTTGTCGACAGCTTCCACCATTTGATAAATGTCATCGCCAGCAAAGATGTAGTTCGATACGGCAGAGTTTTTACTGGTCAAAAACTTCAAGGCTTTATCCTTTTGGGCAATTTTATCGGCAGATAGAGAAATAAATTCAAAATCACGCGCCCCATACATACGCTGCAAGGTGATAAAGTCGGGGTATTCGATCACACATGGACCGCACCAGGTTGCCCAGACATTGATCAAGCGTAGTTTTTCGGAATCTTTATTCTGCAAGAGCGTTTTTATTTCGTCGACATCAATCGCCTCAAGACTTACTTCCTTTTTGGCCCACTCTTCTTCTACCTTTTTCTTGTAAGCAGTTTTCCAGCCCCATTTGGTGGAGCAACCGAAGGTTTTGGTGACTTGCTCGGTGGGGGTTTTGCCAGCCAAGACAGCATCAATCGCCGCGCGGAGGTCTTCCGCATTGGCCGTACCTGGCTTTTCGGAGCCGTCAAGTCGTCCTACATATTGTAGTTTACGATCTTTATCAAATAAAAAGGCATGAGGTGTTACAGCAGGTCCATATTGTAAGGAAACCGCTTCGTCATCTCCATCATATAAATACGGGAAATTGTAGCCTTTATAATCTGACCTGATTATCATGTCATCGTAGTCATCATTAAGGTCGCTATAGCCCAGTTCTTCATACAACAAACCCAATGGACTATTGGGGGAGATCGCTACCGTAGCTACCCCTTTGGCTTTATAATCTGCAGCCACAGCGATCATTCTATCCTCATAAGCTTGCGCCGTAGGACAGTGATTGCAAGTAAAAAAGATCACCAAAGCTTGTGCTTCAGCAAAATCGGATAAGCTATAAAACTTACCATCTACTCCAGGTAAATTGAAATCGGGAGCAGCGGAGCCAATTGGCAATGTGGGTACGTCCTGTTCCGGCACCGCTTGAGGGTTAGCCACAAAGGTTGCAGCTGGGGCCGCTTGTTCTTCCTTTGCTTGTTCTTGTTGTTCATTAGGACCGCAAGCCATGATTGAGATCAATAGGCCCAAGATCAATCCTTTTGTTAATTGTTGGTTCTTCATGATTCAAATTATTAGGTGTTTTTTCTAAGTACTTGTTTGGAGGTAGTCCAAAATCTACCTCCAAACACGCTCTTAAAGTTAGGAATAATTCATGAGAGCCTGTTGCTACTTCAGCGCATCAATCAGTTGGAAAAAACGTTCTCGTCGGTTCCTGGCCAAGGGAACCCTTAACTGATTACTCATCAATAAATACCCGCCATCTTTGTTGACCCATTGCTCAAGGCAGTGAAGATTGATGATAAAACTGCGATGGGCCCTAAAAAATGAGCCTGAAGTCAAAAGGTCCTCAAAATCGCCTAAGGTTTTAGCCACCAGTAGTTTTTTATTGGGTTGGATATGGATTTCGGTATAGTTGCGGCTAGCCTCTAGGCAAATAATTTCGCTTTCCTCGAGAAAGGTCAGACCCGTTTGATGAGGGATCACTAGTTTTTTTAGGTTGTCCTCTTTGGCATTATTGACAATCTCTTTCAGCGCCAAGGTGCGTTCTTTCCCGATTCTTTCGACGGTATTCTTCAGCTCATCAATATCAATGGGTTTGAGCAAATAATCTGCGGCTGATACTTTAAAGGCTTTTATCGCATATTGTTCGTCTGTCTCTTATACACATCTCCGAGCCCACGAGACCGAGGCT
>CAJXUM010001224.1 GCA_913060855.1 uncultured Lewinella sp.
CCTCTTCGTCGGCAGCGTCAGATGTGTATAAGAGACAGTATCGCTACTATGTGCTAAACGCAATGTCGTTTCCGCGGCGATGTTTGAGCTCGTTCTGCCAGGAACATTATAAATGATGATCGGTAGCGGAGATACTTTTGCAATCTCCATATAGTGACGATAGATTCCTTCCTGGGTAGGCTTGCTGTAAGCCGGACTACTAGACATAATCGCATCAATCCCTTCAAAATCGTACGCCTTAATCTTGCCTATTAGTCTTTCGGTATAATTGCTACCAAAGTAACCCGCTACGATGGGGAGACGTCCTTTATTACAGCGCACCGTGAAACGAAGCACTTCAAGACATTCTTCGCTGCTCAATGTAATTGCCTCGCCGGTGGTACCGAGACTAACGATATAATCGACTCCTCCTTGGATGACAAATTCGATAATCTGAGCTAATTTGTCATAATCTACTGCATTGTTTTTGAATGGCGTGACTAAAGCGACGCCAGTGCCCCTAAATTGCTGCTTCATGCCTGGTATTTGTTTTCTTCATCAGTACATCGACTTGTTGAAGAAATTTGTTTAGGTCCATACTCTTACCTAGGTCGATCATGACATCATAGCAATAGGTATTTTCAGTACAAGGACCGACTTTAAGATGAGCATCGGAGAGGGCTGCAATGTATTCAGAATAAATTTGGGTACGAGGGTCAGCATTGATAAAAACATCATAGGTCTTTGCCATGAATGCTTTGACATCCTCGCCTATGGGTCTGAGTGCCCAGTCTATATGCTTCAAGTTGATATGCTTGAAGGTGTAATTTTCGTCTTCAACCTTACTATCGAAAAAGCCCAGGAGGGAAACCTTTTTCTGGAGCCCTTTCAATTCTTTAGCGTATTTCAGCACAATTTTGCGATTGTCCAATTCAGTGGCATCAAATAAGATACCAACCGTCTGGGCCGAAGAAAGATTAACTCTCTTTCTTGGGTGGGGGGATTTTTTTGCCTTAAGCTGTTTTTTCAAGCTTTGCTGGTGAAAAAACAAGCGGGCATTGCGTATCGCACTCATATTTTGATGGTTCTATAGTGCTTGCGAGACGAATGATTCCAATGGGGGGATCTTCTATCAAACAAGTACTTGAAAAATCGTTGGATATTGGGTAAAAAAACCAACAATATCTGCCATAACTTATTCAGTCTCTTCTACTTTCTCTTCTTCTGCTACCACATCATAAACGCCGATATTGGCATATTTATTGATTCGGGCTTCTATTCTTTCTTCTGGGCCCATTTCGAGCAATTCGCTAATCGTTTTCTTAATATGTCGCTTTAGTATCTTGGCCATTTCTTCTGGAGCAGAATGTGCACCACCCAATGGTTCCTTGATGATTTCATCAATAATACCAAAATCGAACATATGATCTGCCGTCAATTTCAGTGCTTCAGCAGCTTGTTCTTTATAGTCCCAGCTGCGCCACAAGATAGAAGAGCAGGATTCTGGCGCGATGACGGAATACCAGGTGTTTTCCAACATAAAAACCTTATCACCTAATCCGATTCCGATCGCTCCACCAGAGGCACCTTCACCAATCACCACACAGACAATCGGCACAGTCAATTGCGCCATTTCAAACAAGTTGCGAGCAATGGCTTCAGCTTGTCCTCGTTCTTCGGCTTCAATCCCAGGGTATGCACCCGGCGTATCGATGAGGCAGACGACCGGAAAATTGAAGCGTTCGGCCATTTTCATCAAGCGAAGTGCTTTTCTATAGCCCTCAGGGTTGGCCATACCAAAATTGCGGTATTGCCTCATTTTGGTATTCACGCCCTTTTGGTGACCTAAGATAACAACGGTTTGGCCATCAATGTTGCCCAAGCCTCCCACAATAGCTTTATCATCCTTGAAGTAACGATCGCCGTGTAGTTCTACAAACTTTCGGCAGATCTGGTTGATATAATAAAGCGTATAGGGACGTTCAGGGTGGCGAGATAGTTGTACCTTTTGCCATCCACTGAGATTACTATAAATCTCTTTTCGACTATTCTTGATCTTATTTTCCAGCTCCTTGATGGCGCCGGACATGTCAATGTCTCCTTCTTCACTTACCTGCTGGAGTTTTTCCAGCTGTTCGTATAACTTTTCTAGCGGAGTTTCAAAATCCAAAAAAACCATATAATCAGGTTTAATGTTGGGCACAGGAAGTGGTTAACTTCCCTTATCAGCCATGATTAAATAGGATTTTGGCGATCTGGGGTTACAGCTGGCGACCCTACTGGGTAGCCTTATTTTCTTAGTGTTGGACTGTTCAGGGACGATAGGGGAGTGGTGATTGGTATCCCGCTAAGCGAGATGAATGGCCCCACCACACCACATATCTAATTATTTATTCAATTGCAGGCGTAGTTTCTAAATAGTTTGGAACGTCATAGGGGTAGCGAGGTGTAAAAAGTGACGCAAAGTTAACAATAAGAGAGGAGATGTAACGAAAAGGGTAATTTTTTTTATTTTTTTTCGCTTTAAGGTTGCAAGATTTAAAAAAGGATTTTTCCAAAGATTTTGATGTCAAAAAAGTAGGTGTTGAGAAAAAAGAATTATTACAAAAGTGTATTTCTCAACAAGACATTTACGAAACGGATTTAGCGAAAACTAGAACTCAAAAAGGAACGATTCAAGGTCGAATTGAAGACCGTAAAAAAATTGTTGCAAACATCCAGGATTTAGGGAAAGAGGCGAGTTGTCCAACTTGTTTGCAACCGTTGATAAATAGTTACGATGAAACGATTGGTAAATTACAGAAGGAAATTGAAGTTTACGAAAAAGAAGAATTGACTAAAATTAATTTGCAATTAGAAAAACTAGAAGAGCAAACTTTATCCAAGAAAAG
>CAJXUM010001225.1 GCA_913060855.1 uncultured Lewinella sp.
CAGCGTCAGATGTGTATAAGAGACAGAAGATAGAGTTCGAATCTTTAGTACTGAAAGTTTAAAAGAAAAATACACGGTTTCTATCAATGGTGCTATAAACAATCCACAAACAGTGGCGTTTATGGATAAGATGCACATAGAAGATTTAATAGCCATGTCAGGTGGGTTTAAAGAAGGTGCAGATGTAGCTTTAATTGATATTTCTCAAGCCGCCCTGGATAAGGCTTTAGCAACAATTACCAAGAATTTGGATCGTATGCTAAGCAAAGAACGTATCACCGAAGCTGACAAAGCATCAACATTAGACCATATCACTACGTTCACCGACCTTCAGGAAGGTGTTAAAACAGCCGATTTAGTCGTTGAAGCAGCGACAGAAAACATTGACCTCAAGTTGAAAATTTTTCAACAGATCGACCAAGCAGCGCCGGCTAAGGCTATTCTTGCCTCCAACACTTCTTCTATCTCGCTCACCCGGATTGCTGCGGCGACCAGCCGACCAGAGAAGGTGATAGGTATGCATTTTATGAATCCGGTACCGATTATGAAATTGGTAGAAGTAATCCGTGGCTACTCTACTTCCGATGAGGTCACCAGCCAAATCATGGAGTTATCTCGCCAGTTAGGTAAATCACCGGTAGAGGTAAATGATTATCCGGGTTTCGTAGCCAATCGCATACTTATTCCCATGATCAATGAAGCCATCTACACCTTGTTTGAAGGGGTGGCGGGTGTGACGGAGATTGATACCGTGATGAAGCTAGGTATGGCTCACCCGATGGGCCCTTTGCAATTGGCTGATTTTATTGGTTTAGATGTATGCTTAGCCATTTGTAATGTATTGTATGAAGGATTTGGCAACCCCAAATATGCGCCTTGCCCTTTACTCGTCAATATGGTGACAGCAGGTAAAAAAGGAGTGAAATCGGGAGAAGGATTTTACAGTTATACGCATGGAACGAAGGAATTGATTGTAGCAGAGACATTTAGGTAAAGTAGGAAATGGGAAATACGAAGTTGGAATTTTCCACTTCCCACTTCCCACTTCCGATTTCCCATTTCCCATTTCCCATAAAAAAGAGCAGATGCAAAAGATAGCGCCCTACCAAGCCCAAAATAAAATCCGAATTCTCACCGCTGGATCATTGTTTGATGGTCATGATGCTGCCATAAATATTATGCGGCGAATCATTCAGCGTTCTGGGGCAGAAGTTATTCATTTGGGGCATAATCGACCCGTGCATGATATTGTCAATGCAGCTATCCAGGAAGATGTGCAAGGGATAGCTATCACCTCTTATCAAGGCGGGCATCTGGAGTTTTTTAAATATGCTTATGATCTGTTGCGGGAAAAAGGAGCGGGTCATATTAAATTGTTTGGTGGGGGAGGTGGAACGATTTTGCCTTCAGAGATCGAAGAATTGCATGCCTATGGTATCGATAGAATCTATTCGCCGGATGATGGACGAGCGATGGGTTTGCAAGGGATGATCAACCACCTGTTGGAAGCCTGTGATTTTCCGGTAGGGCAGCAGTTGAATGGCGAGTGGAAGAAGAGTGCCAAACAAGATTACCGATCGATTGCCCGGCTTATTTCAGCGATTGAAAACTACCCTGAAGCACAAGGAAAGCCATTACAAGAACTAATAGAGAAAGCCAAGGAAAACAAAGCACCCATTTTAGGGATTACAGGAACGGGGGGAGCAGGAAAATCTAGCCTCGTAGATGAGCTCGTACTGCGCTACCTGCAAGAGTTTCCTGATGATAAAGTGGGAATTATTTCAGTCGATCCTTCTAAACGGAAAACAGGAGGGGCCTTACTGGGAGATAGAATTCGAATGAACGCCATCGCCAATGAGCGGGTTTATATGCGTTCGATCGCGACTCGCCAGGTTAATCTGGCGCTATCTAAACATGTGGGGGAAGCCTTACAGGTTTTGAAATACGCTCACTTTGATCTCATTATACTGGAAACTTCAGGGATAGGCCAGTCGGACTCTGAAATAGTAGACTATGCCGATCTATCAATGTATGTGATGACGCCTGAATATGGCGCCGCGTCGCAATTGGAGAAGATTGACATGCTTGATTTTGCTGACCTCGTCGTACTCAACAAATTCGATAAGCGCGGTGCAGAGGATGCCTTGCGCGATGTCAAAAAGCAGTACCAGCGCAACCATGACTTCTGGGATAAATCTGTCGACGATATGCCTGTCTACGGCACCATTGCTTCGCAATTTAACGACGCTGGTACCAACTTACTTTTTGAAGCTTTGATTAAAAAGCTCTTCCCCGATAAACTGGCCAAAGCCGCCCATAAACTGCACCTCAGTAGTAAAAAGATCAATATCATCCCGCCGAGCCGCGTACGATACCTATCAGAAATCACCGATACAATTCGGGCATATGATACTGAAACGGAGCGCCAGCGCCAGTTAGCCAGTAAACTTTATGGCCTTGAATTGACCAAAGAAACACTGGGAGATACCGCTCCATTGGTGCAAGAAACACTGGAGCAGGCTCAAAAGGAACTAGAGCAAGAACTCAATAAAGAAACACACCAAGTGTTAAGTCAATGGGAAGCCAAGAAGGCAGCCTATAAGGCCGATGAATACGTGTATACTATAAGAAACAAGGAGATTCGCGTACCTACTTATACGACCTCTCTTTCACACAATAAAATTCCTCGCATTTCCCTTCCTACGTTCAAAGACTGGGGGGAAATTGTACGATGGAGTCGACAGGAGAACGTTCCCGGTGAATTCCCTTTTACTGCAGGTGTATTTCCCTTCAAGCGCAAAGGGGAAGACCCTACCCGCTGTCTCTTATACACATCTCCGAGCCCACGAGACCGAGGCTGATCTCGT
>CAJXUM010001226.1 GCA_913060855.1 uncultured Lewinella sp.
GAGATCAGCCTCGGTCTCGTGGGCTCGGAGATGTGTATAAGAGACAGATTTGATGGTAAAATCAGTCATCACGACTATGCCACACAAAACGGTAGGACACGCGCAATCTATCATGGCCAAAAACAAAATAAAATCGCTCCCTATCGTGGATAGTGAGATGGGAGTAAAAGGTATTATCACCTCTTCCGATATGCTCAAGGATATTTCTGAGGCCACCCCGCTCAGCCATGTCATGATCAAGAAAGTATATACGGTACCTGTCTATTCAGATGTATACATCGCCGCTCGTATTATGCGCAACCATAAGATCAATCACCTCATTGTTACCGATGAAAAGAAGATAGTAGGGGTATTGAGTGCACACGATTTATTGAGATTGGTGGAAGATCATCGCTTTGTAATGAAAAACCCGCCTACCCCCTCCAAGAAGAAGAGTACGCGGGTTTAAGGTGCTAGCAGAGACCGGCTTTGTGGTTTAATCCGGTTAACGCAAAGCGCGTCTCGGCAAAACTTCAGCAGTTTTCTGAGACAGGACTGAAGAAACTGCTGAAGTTTAAGTACTTGCTTGTCCGACAAAATGATCAGTCTAAACCTAGTGCGGGACATAAATCTGATAAGAATAGGTGATGGTCAATTCCTCGCCTGCTTTCACACTCGTTTCCCAGCATACATCCGTGGTCTTATTGAGACTGCCGGAGGTGTTGATGCGTTCAGCTTTCAGCCACTTGGTACTCGATTTTTTCAGTTCGCCGATAATAGCTCGACGAATATTCAAATCGATTTTTTTATTCTTGTAATTCTTGGCTTTGACTTGCCCTTCAACGGTAATAAGGTCGTAGTAGTAATCGGTTTTGTTTTTGGTTAATTTCTTAACTCTTTCTTCTCTTTTAGTGGCCTTTTCGGCTTGCTTAATGTGTACATCTGGTGCTTCGGTCAGTTTTACGAAGGAATTACCATTTACGGAGGTGTAGTTCAAGCGATCTTGGCTGATAGGTTTAGTTTCTGTTTCTTTTTTCACGACTAGCGCTGGCCCCGTGGTGAAGGGATATGGGGTATCATTGACTACTTTGATAGAATGGAACACCTTATTGGGATTGGGGGTGAATAGGTAATCGGATTGGTAATAATTCTTTTGGGCATTGTTTTGTGGCAAGTTACACTCATAAATATGTGCGATGTTGATGTCGGCAGTGAAAACTGGATAATGGCCTCGTCCCCCTTTTTTGAGACTCATATTTTTCATGGTGTAGAAATATAGATCTTCTTCGGCAGAACCTTGCAGGCCACTTGTAACGGCTGGGGGAGTGGCGAATTCTATATCCTGAGCTAAGATATAGCCGATAGATTGAGTCTGTGCTCGATTGGAAAGATTAGCAAAGCTTCCAGCAGATCTAGCTTGGAATAACTCGGGTACAGCCAAATCAATTAAAGCGGAGTAATCATCGGCATAACTGAAATTGGGGACGCCGACGACGAAATTAACATCCGTATTTTCAATGTCTTCAATATTGTTGACTACTTCTGCCCGCAGGGTCAATCTTGCTTTCTCTTCTCCCGTCAATTCAATCAAATAAATGGGTGTCCAATTTAATCCCTTTGATAGATACATCATATCCAGGGCTTGCTCCTTTTTTGCCGAGCTGAAGTTTACTTCAAGAATCGGCTTTACTTCCTGGTTTTTTTGTTCTAGTAATTGATTGGGTTGTTCAAAAAACTCAACCCGCCGAATTTCATTACTGAGTAATGTCATCCATTGGCCATCCATGCGGAAACTCACAATGTTATATCTAGCGGCAGCGGCTTGGTCTGCTTGCTTTATACCTACATCCTGGACGGTACCTTCAATCACTTCCTCTTTACCAATATGTAATCTGACCTTTTTACCTAAGTTGGCATTCAACATATCAACAATAGAATTAGCGACCACTTCCTTTTGCGTTTTCAACGTATCCATATAGGCACTTAGGAAGTTTAATTCGCCAGCAGGAGAGGTGATCCAATAGGTGCCTGATAAAGCTGGAGGGATGTTCTTTTTCATTTGGTAGACGCTATTCTCCGTATTGACCTTCCCTGATTTGATGAAAAAGGCGGTGCCATTTTTGAAAATGGAGATGGAGGAAGTCTTAAAGTCTTTTTTGACATCCTGGCCAAAAGTCTGGAAAGAGAGGCCAAGGCCGATTAGTAAGAAAAGGAGTTTGTTATACATGGTGGTTAGTTTTTAGTAGGGGTTAAGAAAATGGAATGCTGAAGCGCATAGCTTGAATTTCAGATCAATAAGCCTAAATGAATGTCTAGTTTAGGTTCATTGACTGAAATAGTAACAATCCTCTAATGTAATCGAAATTCTGCGAAGAAAATTTCATCATGGTATACATTTCTGATCTTCTTTTTACCTGCGATTTCAACGAGAGCAAGTTAAGCCTGATGAGCAATGCTAGAAACCACATCATGATGTGGAAGGTATTATTTGCTAAGTCTCTTATCTTGTGGAATGCTCTTCAGCTCACTCCTCTTCCTTTATGGTTTTTTGCCAATAGTATTGCTGCTGGTGTGGATCACACCGGCGAAGGCTCGCAATGCGATCTTGTTATTGACTAGCCTGGTGTTCTATGCCTGGGGAGGGGTAAGTTATTTAGCGGTACTGGTATTCTCTATTTTGCTGAATTATGGATTCGGTAGATGGCTTGGTGTATATCGGGGGAGAGTAGGGGCTAGTCGAGTATTGATGCTGGGGGTAGGTTTGAATTTGGCTCTATTATTCCTGTTTAAGTACACTGTATTTTTTCTCGATCAATTAAATGTGGGCTTCTTGGGGATGGGGTGGCAGCCCTTGGATGTGCCTCTGTCTCTTATACACATCTCCGAGC
>CAJXUM010001227.1 GCA_913060855.1 uncultured Lewinella sp.
CGTCGGCAGCGTCAGATGTGTATAAGAGACAGGAACTGCCCCCTATTTAGTTCCACTAAGGCTTTTACGGGGCATACTCTGGCTGCTGCAGGTGCCATAGAAGGCGTTTTTTCCGTCTTGGCTTTGGAGCACCAGATCATTCCACCCAATCTCAACTTCATTACGCCCATTAGTGAGCACGGATTGGTACCACAGACAACTTCTATCACCACGAAGGTGGATACAACGATGAGTAATTCAATGGGTATGGGCGGTTACTGTAGTTCAGTCATATTTTCTAAAAATTAAGGCCATGAGATTATCGATCAGCGCAAGTTCTTGTATCAATCCTGGTATTTTCTCTACGACCTTGAGTGAAAAAGAAAATACCCCGTCCGACACTGGTGATTTTCAGCTAGGACAAATCGACTACCAGGCTCATATTGCAGCCCGACAGTTGAGGAGACTTTCTAAAGTAGCCAAAATGGGGATTTACTGTGCCAAGGATTGTATGGCACAGGCGGCGGGGCGAAAGGCAGAAGCCTTGATCGTAGCCACCAGTACAGGCGGGTTCAGCGCATTGGATAATTTCATCAGTCATATGATCAAGCAGGAGGAGCAAAACCTCTCTCCCGTTCACTTCTTGCAATCTCTTTTGAGCGATGTCACTGGCCAAATCGTACTATCTATGGGAATCGAGGGCTATACAACGACTTACACCAATAGAGGCAGCGCCTTTGAAAGCAGCATTCTTGATGCCCAATTATTGTTGGAGGAGCATCCTGAGCATACCATCTTGGTAGGGGGTACAGATGAGCTCCCTACGGCCTATGGCGACATCATTCGTCATTCCCGATTTTTACAAATTACCCCAAAAAAAGACCAGCCCATCCCCTTGGGCGAAAATGCTATATTCTTTGCCTTGAGCAAAGCCGGCCCTAGCGATGATGTTTACATCGCCGATTGTCGGAGTTATTTAGGATTGGAGAAAAGCAATGCAGCGACTGAATTAGCCGATTTCCTGGCGACCAACCAAATCGCCTCTACAGAGATTGATGCGGTATTCAGTGGATTCTACGATGAAGCGCAGTTTGAGTCTTTTTTTCCATTGTCCGATCTAAAGAAAAATGTCGTTTTTTTTAAGCAGTACTGCGGGGAGTTCCCTACTTCTACAGCCTATGGCGTTTGGCTAGCGGAGCAGGTGCTAGACGGAAAGATATCTCCTGAAGCCTTGGAACTCCCCACCACACTTCGTCCTAAAAACATTCTGGTTATCAACCAGTTCAGAGCTAGTAATTTTTCCTTCACCCTTATATCCGCAAACCAATAGATTATGGCACGAATAGGAATCATTACCCCTCCTACAGTGGGGCATATTAATCCCTTCCTATACATTGGGAAGGAACTACAAGAAAAGGGGCATTCTGTCGTCTTCTTCCAATTCAATGAAGTGAAGGCCAGAATTTTGGCAGCAGGATTTGAATTCCATCCCATCGGATTGGGGAAAATCCCTAAGAATGCCGTCAACTATATCCAAAAGGGATTAGGTACAAGGCATGGACTCGATGCAATGCGGTTTTGGCTGCGCGGTCAATTGGCTCAAATTCGCCTCTGGTTTCATGAACTCCCCGGCGCATTAGAAGCTGAAAAAGTAGACTTTGCTATCGTTGATCAAAGTGATTTCACTGGCGCTACAGTCGCCGACTATATGGGGATCCCTTACGTATCGGTAGCGGTGGGAATGAATCTAGATTGGGAAGAAAGTATCCCCCCCTTTTTCACCAACTGGGCTTATGAAAATACACCCGCCGCCAAAAGTCGCAATAGAATGGGGATTGAGGGTTTTGTCAAAGAATTTTCACCACTATTTGATTGTATCAACAAGGAGCGGGTCAAGCACGGATTGCCGCCCTATGACTGTCGGAAAAACTTCTACCCCGTTTCGCCTTATGCACAAATCGCGCAGGTGCCTGCTTTCCTCGATTATCCCAGGTCGGCCGCTCCCGCTCACTTTGAAAACGTAGGCCCGATCAGGAATAAATATCCTTCGTCATTACAATTTCCTTATGAGAAACTAAATGGCAAACCCTTAGTCTATTTCTCACTAGGTACGATTCTCAACTTGCGAGCAGATGTATTCAACATGGTCGCTCGGGCCTTCAAAAATATAGATGTACAATTGGCCATTTCATTAGGTAATAAATGTGTAGACATCAATCCCGAAGACATGCCAGACTCAGCCATCGTTGTGGATTATGTTCCACAATATGAATTGCTGTCACGTGCCAGTCTTTGCGTTACACATGGGGGATTAAACACCGTCATGGATGCTATTTCCCAAGGTGTTCCTACACTGGCCATTCCCATCTCTTTTGATCAACCGGGTACCGCAGCTCGCTTACGATATAGCGGTGCAGGAGACTATATTTCGGTCCAACACCTAAGCACAGAAAAAGTACATGAAATGGCCAAGCGCCTACTCGAGGAATCGAGTTACCGACAACGGGCCACCGAATTAAGCACCCAATTCCAATCGCTGAATGGGCGCGCAAGAACCGTCGAAATTATCGAATCTATCATAACGCAAGAATCTCAACTATTCACCAATAAATTTGCAGCAGCTCATGTTTAAAATAGATAACACACCAGCCATCGAGGCACACCGTAAAGCCTTAGAAATCACTTTTGCTCCCATGATTTTTCAAGCCGTAAGGGTGATGATCAAAAAGGGAGTTTTCGATTACCTCCGAGAAATCGGTAGAGCAGGCGCCACTTACCAAGAAGTAGCTGATGCTACAGGTATTTCCTTCTACGGCGCTCGTGTATTGATGCAATCGGGATCTGTCTCTTATACACATCTCCGAGCCCACGAGACCGAGGCTGATCTC
>CAJXUM010001228.1 GCA_913060855.1 uncultured Lewinella sp.
CTACACTATCCTCTTCGTCGGCAGCGTCAGATGTGTATAAGAGACAGGGCTATACAATTGGTACTGGAAGTGTAACGGCGATGGTCGTTGCAGGTAGCCAATATGGGATGCAACTATTATGGGTTCTCCTTTTCAGCTGCCTATTTTCTTGGGTATTGATGGAAGCCTATGGTCGCTATTATTTGGTGACTGGCGAGACCGCTTTGTATAGTTTTAAAAAGCACTTGAAATTTGGAAGACTTATTGGCATACTGATTATAGTAGGTATTTCCTTTGGACAATGGAACTCACTCATAGGTATTTTAGGCATTTCATCAAATGCTATTTTTGAGACTTTTGTACTGTTTTTCCCTTCCTTGGCAGGCAGTTCTTATTGGGGTATCTTGACTATTGCCATTATCATCATCGGCATCATGTACAGCGTGTTGCTAAAGGGCAGTTACTCCCTTTTCGAAAATATACTAATCATCTTTGTGTCCTTGATGGGCATCTCTTTTTTGCTATCGTTTTTTGTAGTTTTACCGCCACCAGAAGCGGTTATAGCAGGTTTGATACCGAGTATTCCACAGGTGGAGGGCGGTAGGATGCTAGTAGCCGCCTTTGTAGGCACCACGATGGCAGCCGCTACTTTTTTGTCCAGGCCCTTATTTATTCAAGGCAAAAACTGGACGATAAAGAACCTTAAAGACCAACAAAAAGATGCGCTTTGGGCAGCCATCCTGATTTTTATGATTAGTGGGGCAATCATGGCAGTAGCCATGGCGGCATTTTTTCAAGAAGGAAAATCAGTGACCAAAGTTTTGGACATGGTTTCCACGTTGGAACCCATTGCTGGAAGGTTTGCCATTGTCATCTTTTTCATGGGGACTATGGCTGCAGGTTTATCTTCTATTTTTCCTATTTTGATGATTGCACCTATTCTAATCGCAGATTATCAAAAAGGGCAATTAGATATTAAATCAAAGCAATTCAAAATTTTGACTGGGATAGCTTGTTTGATAGGATTAACCGTACCCGTTTTGGGCATAAACCCAATCGATGCACAAATCTTGACGCAGGTTTTTAATGTCTTTGTTCTACCATTAGTGATTATAGGAATGATGATTCTAATCAATAAAAAGAAATTAATGGGCGAACATAAAGCGGGAATATTGCTGAATATCGGGATGGGATCTGCTTTACTTTTTGCTTGTATTATCTCCTATAATGGCATTCTTGCTATCATGGCTAATTTATAGAAAATGCCGAACCTCATTTTACGGAAAACTTAACTTACGAGTAGTTTCAAAAACCAACCAAAGTTGAAAAATAAATCAAAAATAGTCTTCTTCTTTCTTGGCTTAACATTGGGTCTAAACACCGTTTTTGCCCAAAGTCACCCTAGTCTGATTTTGACTCAACAAGGCGTCAAAAACATCAAAGCTTCTCTGGGTAAAGCACCCTTATTCGATAAGGTATTAGCACAGACCATAGCCGAAGTAGATGCAGAAATAGCCACGGGTATTGATGTGCCCATTCCCAAGGATATGTCCGGTGGTTATACCCATGAACGCCATAAAATAAATTGGTATATGATGCAAAAGGCAGGCGTTTTGTATCAAATAACCAATCAAGAAAAATATGCGGTTTACGTTCGAGACATGTTATGGAAATATGCAGAGATGTATCCCAAACTGCCCATACATCCAACCAACCGTTCCTATGCTACCGGCAAGATTTTTTGGCAATGTTTAAACGATGCTAATTGGTTGGTATATGTTAGTCAAGCCTACGATTGTATCTATGATTTTTTGTCAAAAAAAGAGCGAGACTTTTTAGAAAAAGACCTCTTCCGACCCTATGCTGATTTTTTGTCAACAGGAAACCCTAAATTCTTCAATCGGATCCACAATCATAGCACCTGGGGCAATGCCGCAGTAGGTATGATTGGCTTAGTAATGAACGACAAAGAATTGGTCGATAGGTCTTTATATGGTTTAAAAATAGACAGCAATAATAAAAGTGAAAGAGATAATGATGGTGGATTAATCCGACCAGATGGACTTAAAAAAGCAGGCTTTTTAGCTCAACTAGATGGGTCCTTTTCGCCTGATGGTTACTTTACCGAAGGCCCCTATTACTTACGCTATGCTATTTTTCCTTTTTTGCAATTTGCCAAGTCTTTGGCAAATAACAAGCCCGAATTAGGCATTTTGGAATATCGAGATAACATCTTACAAAAAGCAGTTTATTCGCTTTTATATCAGACGGATGCCAACGGCCTTTTTTATCCCCTCAATGATTCGCAAAAAGGAATGTCCTGGAACGCTAGAGAAGTAGTAACTGCCGTTGATTTGGCTTATTTCCATTACGGCAGAGATCCTATGTTGTTATCTATCGCCGAAAAACAAGGGAAAGTCGTTTTAGACGAAGCAGGTTTTGCTGTAGCCAAAGGATTAGCCGACGGATTAGCCGAACCGATGCGGCAAAAATCTATCATTTATACCGATGGACCAGAGGGAGATGAAGGAGGTATCGGTATTCTGAGAACCAGTACTGCTCCTGATAATGAATTGTGCATGGTGATGAAATATTCAGCACAAGGTATGGGGCATGGGCATTTCGATAAACTATCCTATTCGCTATACGACGAAACGGGCGAAATTATGCAAGATTATGGAGCGGCTCGTTGGGTGAATATTGACCAAAAGGGAGGCGGACGCTACTTAAAAGAAAACAATACTTGGGCCAAACAGAGTATAGCTCATAATACGCTCGTGATCAATGAAGAGTCTCATTATAAGGGCGACATAAGAATTGGAGAAAAATACCATCCCTGTCTCTTATACACATCTGACGCTGCCGACGAAGAGGATAGTGTAGA
>CAJXUM010001229.1 GCA_913060855.1 uncultured Lewinella sp.
CACTATCCTCTTCGTCGGCAGCGTCAGATGTGTATAAGAGACAGCATTAGACGTACGTGAAGGAAGATTCATTTGATGAGCTATAATTTAGGCCTATGAAAAACCTACAAATCATATACGGAGTTGTGTTCACGATGGTGCTATCCACTAGCTGTAGAATAGCACAAGAAGGCAAAACACAAATAGCTCCCTATTCTTTCTCCGATTATACGAAGTCATTTATTTCGATTGATACCGCAAGAATTGCATTAATCAATGCCAAAGTAATTGATGGAACAGGCGCCCCGTCCAAAGCATCCCAGACCGTTCTAATCGAGAACGATTTAATCATTGCGGTGGGTAGGTCTAATGAGGTAGAGGTCCCAAAAGATTTCTATACCATAGACCTCAGCAACAAGACCTTGATTCCTGGCATAGTTGGCACCCATAATCATATGCGCCTCCCCAATGCAGCGATGTTGTTTACTTCTCCCAAATTATACTTAGCCGCTGGTGTTACCACGATTCAAACTTGTGGAACTGGAAATCCAGTGGAAGAGATTGCGATCCGTAAGGCCATCAAAGAAGGGCGGCTTCCTGGCCCTGAAATCATTAATTCGAGCCCTTATTTTACGGGTCCCGATGGAAAATCAAACTTTATTCGATTTACAAATGAAAAAATGGTTCGAGACACGATCCGATTTTGGGCTCAAAAAGGCGTAAAGTGGTTCAAGGCTTATCAAGGTACCCGACCAGAGGATCTGCGTGTAATCATTGATGAAGCGCATAAAAATGGTGCAAAAGTGACCGGACATCTTTGCGCCACGACCTATCAAGAAGCTGCCGCCTTAGGAATAGACGCTATAGAGCACGGTTTTATCCATAGTAGAGATCACTCAACAGGAAGAGAGGTGGGTAAATGTTCGGGTAGTAGGGCGTTTCGATCAACGCTAGATATCGATAGTGATGAAGTAAGACAAGTACAAAAGATACTGATCCAAAATAATGTCGCATTATCTACCACGCCAGCCATTTTTGAAGCCCAAGCCAGAGGAGTGGCCGAACAGAGAGACTTAGCAGCCATGGCTCCCATTCATGTATCCGCTTACGAAAAACGAAGAAAAAGAATGGAGGAACAAGGAGAAGATTGGTATTTTAAAGAAGTATGGCTTCAAAAGTCACTGGCCTATGATTTGGCTTTTTATAAAGCAGGAGGATTACTTACTGCTGGACTAGATCCAGGACTTCACAATACACCTGGTTTTGGAGACCAGAAAAATTATGAACTATTTATTGAAGCAGGATTCAAACCCGTCGAGGCTATTCAGGTGATGACCCTGAATGGGGCAAAATTATTAGGAAGAAATGATCGGGGCAGTATTGAGAAAGGTAAGGTGGCTAACCTTGTTGTGCTGACTGGAGATTTAGAAAAAGATCCGAAAAGCATCAGCAATGTTGAAACGGTATTCAAAAACGGGATAGGCTATGAGCCCGAAAAGTTAATCCATGCCATTAATGGTAATGTCGGTTCTCGAAACGATAATTTAATGACCTACTTTGGCCAAAGAGAACCGACTGACAAACCTGAGCTTTTCGCCCCGAATCTCATTTCAAAACCTGATAGACATGAATTTGGCTGTGCTTTTTCGAAAAATGGGAAAGAATTTTTCTTTGCAGAGGATAGTGGAGAGAAGAACATAATATATCACTCCAAGTTGAAAGATGGTGTATGGGCGGAACCGGTAAAGCTATTCCAAAATGACTCATTTAGTTATAATGACCCTATGCTCTCCCCAGATGAAAGTCGGTTATATTTCATCTCAAATCGCTCACTTGATGGATCTGGTAGCAAAAAAGACATTGATATCTGGTATGCTAAGCGTATCGATGGGGGTTGGTCAGCGCCCATCAATGTAGGGCCTACTATCAATAGTAATTTGAACGAGTACTATATGTCCTTTACCACTGATGGTACTTTATATTTTGCCTCAAAAGATCGAGCAGAGGATGCACCTCGGTATGCTTTTGACATCTATCGTTCAACACTTGAAAACGGCGAATACACCACACCTGAAAAACTGCCCGAAGCCATCAACACGGATAGATACGAAGCCGATGTTTTCATTGCTCCAGACGAATCTTATATGATATTTTGTGCCATAAGGAGAGAAGGTCTCGGCCAAGGTGATCTATATATCAGTTTTAAGGACAAAGCGGGCAATTGGACCCCATCAAAAAACATGGGTGAGGGTATCAATACTGAAAAGCATGAACTTTGCCCCTTTGTAAGCGGCGATGGCAAATATCTTTTCTTTACCAGTAATCAAGATATTTATTGGGTAAGTACTGAAGTAATCGAAAAGTATAAAGAATGATATAGGCCTATACTGCTAAATATTGCATTTATTTTCAACTAAGCCTTCAGCAGTTAACGGAGCAAAACTGCTAAAGTCAGCATACTTCAGTTTACATGATAAGCAATCACCTCAAGCTAGCCTATCGGCAGCTTTCTAAGCAGAAGTTCTATGCCTTGATCCACATTACGGGCTTGGGTATTGGTTTGGCGAGCTGTTTGGTCATACTACTGTATGTCAAGCAAGAAATGTCGTACGATCAGTTCTTTCCGGCAGCTGACCAGATTTACAAGATGGTCGAAGAGCGGAATAGTCCTACCAAAAGGACGGTAAGTGCTACGATTCCATACGCATTTACTCGGATTATGGAAGAGCAATATCCGGAGGTGGCGATGGCAACAGCTATTTCTGGTCCCTACAACAATCAGAATGTTTCCGTTCAACAGCAAAGTGTACACTTTTTGGAGGATGCTGTATTCATACTGTCTCTTATACACATCTGACGCTGCCGACGAAGAGGATAGTGTAG
>CAJXUM010001230.1 GCA_913060855.1 uncultured Lewinella sp.
TCTTCGTCGGCAGCGTCAGATGTGTATAAGAGACAGCTACTAGGCTAACCCATGTGAGTTTTTGTCAGTAAGACCAAAAACTCCCAGTTTTCCTATGCATCTCATGTCGACTTGGCTGAGCTTGCCTCCTCCTATATACATGCCAAGGAGGTTTGGCCGCTACTATACACAAAAATTACTATAAAATATGAAAATGAAGGTTTGTAAGATTAGTATGTCAAATTTGAAATACACATTACTGTTTTTATTGATGGGTTCCCTTTCCGCTTGCCTATCTGATCCTGCCGAAGAGGTCGATGGTGTTAAAGCCTTGCTAGGACGGGGCTTTGGTATTGCGAATACCACGCTGCTGGTACAGGACCTGGATAGTGCGCGGACCTATTATTCTGAGGTACTGGGCTTTGCCAAGCCCCGAAAGCCGGGGTTTGAAAAAGGCTTACTGGAAGGGACGCAAATTGCTCCTATTCGGTTTCCAGATAACTCTAGTATTGAATTACTAGCACTGGATGATTCTTTGCAAGTCATGACGGCAGATTCGTTCCTCACTGCTTTTCTCGACGAGAACGAAGGTGTACGAATGTATTCTCTGTATACCTCTTCGGCAGATTCTACCTATTGGTGGTTAAGCTCCCGTGGCTTTCAGGTGGATTCTATTCGCGCTTATCGCACTTCAACCGATTCCATTACAGGCTGGGATTGGGATGATGGTGGTCCTCAGGTCCTCACCGTTGATTTTGACAGTATTAATCCACCGCCCCATCTTCCTCGATTTACGGAGAATGTTGGGTTTCCATACGATGGGCCGATGGGGGAATGGAATAGCTGGTATAATATGCAACGCGGCTTTATTACTCATCCCAACGGAGTCGTAAGTGTTAGTGCCTTACAAATTGCCGTGGAGGATTTGAAATCTGCCCGCAAAACACTTAAAAAAATGGGGTTGCTGGAGCTAAAAGATAATTCATCGGAAAACCGAACCAGCTTCCGGCTCAAACGAAATCAAGAGCTACAGTTGATGGCCCCGGCCGCTCCCGATGACGAGATTGCCCAATTTATTAATGAACGGGGTTCAGGGGTATTTGGTATTAGCTTTGAAGTGAAGGACTTGCAAGCCACTTATGATACCTTAAGCGCTAAATTGTCCGAAGAAGCTTTTTTCTTGGATTCCTTTCCAGGGGAATTAAGGGTTTTACGGGAATATGCTTACGGGGTCCAGCTGCAGTTCAAACAAGAATCGCAGGAGCAGGCAGAACTGGCGCAAAAATTGAAGTTCAGTTTTCGCGGAGCGCTAGACAGTACTGCAGCCGTACATATCGAGAGTCAGTATATAAAATATTGTGCGCTTTGTCATGGTGAAAACCGCGAAGGCTATGCCGCTGACAATGCGCCCTCTCTACGCTCTCACTCTCTGATGGCTACTACGAAATCCTCCAACTTTCTCAGGTATACCATCCAGTTCGGAAGAGAAGAAACGGCTATGGCCGGCTACCTGAAGGACCAGGGAGGACCTTTGACATACATTGAAATTGAAATGTTGTTGAAATGGCTGCATGAATCTAGCGGTGTGGAGGATCCTGTTGAGTTGTCAAGAGATCCCGTCCCGGGAGATGTAGCTCTAGGAGCGTCCATCTACGGAGAAAAATGCACGGTCTGCCACGGAGAAAATGGCGAGGGTATTTCCGCTCCGGCCATCGGGAAACCTATGCTCTTAGCTACCGCTACGGATGATTTCTTGCGCTATGCCATCAAAGAAGGCAGAGACAGCACCCCTATGCCCGCCTTTAAGGACAGTCTGAGTCAAAATGAAATAGACGCGGTGACGGCCTTCCTCAGAAGTAGGGCCTCAGGCTGGAATGTGCCGAAAAATGATACCATTAGCCTGCCAACTCCCGAAGAGTATGTCCTTAATCCAGACAGTAATGTACCTGATTTTGAATTGCGGGCGGGGCGTTTTGTTTCCGCAGAACAGTTAAATCGGGCCTTACAAGATAGTTTGCGTATAGTATTATTAGATGCTCGATCCAAAGTGGCTTGGCGCCAGACGCATATTCCTGGTGCGGTGCCCGTTCCCTATTATGAGGAACCAGAAGAGTTCATTCAACACATGCCTAAGGACAGTACCTGGATTGTGGCCTATTGTGCTTGCCCGCATGCTGCCTCGCAAAAAGTGATCAATACCTTGAAGCGGTATGGTTTCAAGAAAACAGCTATCATGGACGAGGGGATCCTGGTATGGGCAGACTTAGGCTACCCGGTTGAGCACGGACAGTAGGTCATAAGACTTTGGAAAATTAGAGGGTTGATACTAAATCCGGAGTCATTCTGAATTCCCAGATTTAGAACGTGTTTAATAGTTTAGGGTTGAAGGTTTATACCATGGTATAAGCCTTCAACTTTCACCTGATAAATCGTATTTGTCCAGCACTATGGAATCCCTTCATCCTACCGGATAAATTTGCTCTTTTACTTATTTGTCCAAAGGAATATACCTTTCCTTTATGATGTTAAAATGGTGTATTTGATGTGCCGTAATAGTTAGCCCAATTGTGAATAGCGGCATCTCGTATTCAAAGAATTTACAGCTCGTATCTAGTATTTTCTTATTAAAGGATTCAAACATCATTATTGTGGATTGGCGTACAATTCGGAGTTCATTGACTAATTGCTCAATTGAAATTTCATCTGCGTTTGAATGTTTGCCCATTATTTCTTGGTCATGTGCAACAGGAATCGTCCCTTCCCCACGAGCGAAAATTATAGCTCTAAAACACCAGATTCTTTCCCAATCTATAAGATGCTGTAATATTTTATGAATGGTCCATTTCTGTCTCTTATACACATCTGACGCTGCCGACGAAGAGG
>CAJXUM010001231.1 GCA_913060855.1 uncultured Lewinella sp.
TAACGAAGCACAACGTTTTGCTTTGGCGCAGGCCTTAGCGGAAATTGGGGTGGAGTACCAAAGCGCCCACAATGTGATCTACGATCAAATCAATCGTACTTGTTGGCGTGCCTATGAGGAAGGTACCCTAGATAAAAATCAATTGCGGTCCAAACGCTTTCAGCTTTTTTTCATGGAGATAGGTTTGAAAGAAGACGAGCGAGCTTTCGGAGAGAACTATCTGTTGCATCTGTCCATGTCGACGGCTATGATGGAGGGCGCCATTGATTTGCTGGGGTATTTAAAGAAAAGATATCAATTGGCCTTAGTGACCAACGGAATTAAAGAAGTACAACGTTCTAGGTTGAAGCAATCGGGCTTGAATGAGTACTTCTCCTTTATTGCAATCTCGGATGAGATTGGGGTGGCCAAGCCACATGCTGACTTTTTTCATCATGTTTTCGAAGGCATCGATCATCCATCTAAGGAAAGAACGTTGATCATTGGGGATAACCTGAATGCCGATATAAAAGGTGGGTTAAACTATGGTATCGACGCCTGTTGGTTCAACTTTGATCATCGAGAGCGATATCTTGAAATAGATCCTACTTACGAGATTCGTCAACTTTCCGAACTTCATTCCATCTTATAGTTTTTTTCTCTCTTTTTCTGATTGTAAATTTTGGGCAAAAGCCTGTATCTTCGCGCGCAAAGTCCTAACTAATTTAAGGGAGGAGTGAAATAATGACATGGAATCCTTCCTAAACCAGACTATCCTTCATTTGCCTTTGCTTGTTCATTGGAACGCTTTCGCTGAAAAGCAAGCTAGTGAGTAGCAGCAATTAGTCTAAAACCAACAAATATATGTCAAACGCATTTTTTAAAGTGCCCGCCACAAAAAACGAACCTGTATTATCATACGCTCCAGGTTCTCCTGAAAAGAAAGCGGTTAAAGCTGCGCTTGCCGCCTTAAAAGCCGAAACCATAGATATTCCAATGTATATCGGTGGCGAAGAGGTGACCACGAATGATAAAGTAGCGATGTACCCACCTCATGAGACTAGTCATTTGCTGGGACACTTCAATAAAGGAGATTCAACACATGTCCATGCGGCTATTGATGCGGCTTCAGCAGCTAAAGCGGATTGGGAAGGGATGCCTTGGCAAGATCGAGCGGCTATATTTCTAAAGGCGGCAGATTTACTTGCTGGACCTTATCGTGCGAAAATGAATGCTGCCACGATGTTGGGGCAGTCTAAGAATATTTTCCAGGCTGAGATTGACGCGGTAGCAGAGCTTTGTGATTTCTTCCGCTTCAATGTACAATACATGACGGAGATTTACGAACATCAACCCGGCAGTGCACCTGGCATCTGGAATCGCCTAGAATATCGCGCTTTAGAAGGCTTCATTTTTGCGATTACGCCTTTCAATTTCACCTCTATTGCAGGCAACCTACCGGGAGCACCTGCGCTGATGGGAAATACCGTTATTTGGAAGCCAGCAGAAACTCAAATCTATAGTGCAAAGGTGATTATGGAAGTCTTGGCTGAAGCAGGTTTGCCAGCAGGTGTTATCAACTTGATTTATGTAGATGGGCCGATGGCTGGGGATATTGTTTTCTCGCACCGTGATTTTGCAGGCTTGCATTTTACTGGAAGTACAGGTGTATTCCAGCACCTCTGGAGTACGATCGGAAAGAATATCAACAAGTACCGATCTTATCCTCGTATAGTAGGGGAGACCGGAGGAAAAGACTTTGTGGTAGCTCACCCAAGTTCCGATCCAAAGGCGGTAGCTGTTGCCTTGATTAGAGGTGCTTTTGAGTTCCAAGGGCAGAAATGTTCGGCGGCCTCAAGGGCCTATTTACCCAAGGGATTATGGGACGAAATTGAAAAATATTTATTAGAAGATATTGCTTCTATTAAAATTGGTACTCCCGAAGATTTTACTAACTTTGTTAATGCTGTCATCGACGAAAGAGCCTTTGACAAAATTTCTGGATATATTGCTAGCGCTAAGAAAGATTCACAAGCGACTGTAATAGCGGGTGGTACATATGATAAATCAGAAGGGTATTTTATTGCCCCAACAATTATCACTACTACCAATCCGCATTATTTGACAATGGAAGAGGAAATTTTCGGACCTGTTCTGACCATCTATATTTACGAAGATGACCAGTTTGAAGAGACTTTGAAAATTGTGGATGAAACTTCTCCATATGCTTTAACAGGAGCGATCTTTTCTAATGATCGAGCGGCTACATTATTAGCATCGAAGCGCTTGAAAAATGCAGCTGGAAATTTCTATATCAATGATAAACCAACCGGCGCGGTAGTAGGCCAACAACCATTTGGCGGAGCAAGAGGATCGGGGACGAATGATAAGGCAGGTTCGATTTTGAATTTATTTCGTTGGGTTTCACCACGAACAATTAAAGAAACTTTTGTGTCATCAAAGGATTATCGATATCCTTTCATGAATGAAGAATAGTCTTGCTTAGTCAAGACAATCTTGCTAATAACAAATTGTCATTGGGTGTCTTTCGGTTAACGCTGGAAGACGCCCTTTCTTTTTAGCGCTAGGTTATTATCAATGAAGAACAAAAGCATCAATCGGCGTTTGCCTGCCGAATGGGAGCCGCAGTCTGCCATTCAATTTACACTGCCTCATGCCAATTCGGACTGGGCACCTTACTTGGAAGAGGTCTTGGCCTGCTTCCGGAACTTTCTGACTTTGCTGACCCAAACGCAAAGGGTGGTGTTGGTTTGTGATCATAAAGCCAGGGCCAAAGCTGCTTTAGGCGCAGGGGTGGATTGGCAAAACATCTTGCTGGTCGAATTGCCTTCGAACTGTCTCTTATACACATCTGACGCTGCC
>CAJXUM010001232.1 GCA_913060855.1 uncultured Lewinella sp.
TTCGTCGGCAGCGTCAGATGTGTATAAGAGACAGGTCTTCAGTACTTTGTCCACCAGTATAGAAAGTCGTTTGAGCTCATTACGTGAAATTTCAAGGTACTCTCGTGTTCGCGCTGGGTCTTTTAATGCATCAAAACTACTCAGGGCTTCTATCGCTACCCCTACCGTAGTGATAGGTGTTTTCAATTCATGTGTAATATTACTAATGAGATCGTTTTTCAGGGCTGTTAGTCGTTGCTGTTTTTTCATGTTTTGAAAAACCAGTACAAAGGAGAGTGTGGTCAAAAAGGTAAGTAAAATGGAGAGTAATATATCTGGGACTATCTTTTGTAAGAGAAACCGTCTACTGTTGGGGAAGGCGGCATAATAGTAATGGTCTTCCGGAATATCTCCTGATATTTGTGAGGTGATTAATTCATTTCTAAGGACTGGGTTTTTATCCCCTATCGAAATTCGATTCAAGTTGAATGCCAAATCAATGTCAGAAGCAAGTAAAGCTGTAGCGTATCGATGAGATAAAGAATCCAGTGCTAAAGAATCTCGATGTAGAGGAAATGGGGATTGATCAAAAGAGTCGGTAGCCGTAACCGAAAGAATAATATTTTTTAAAAAACGAGGTACTTCTTGAGAGGTTTCTTTTTTGGTTTTTAACCGCACCTTGGATGCCCTATGCTCAGCAGGAGGTAGGCCCTCCCAATTGAGTTGGAGGCTATCATCCGTTCGAATTACAAGGGTCGAAATACTAGCGGTATCGATCATGATTTCCTTTGATCCCCTGAACAAATGCGCTTCGTTAGCTTCGAACTGCTGCTCCATTTTAATAAAAGCAAAGGACGTATCACCTTTGAAGTGCGCCAAGGAAGCAGCAAATAGCTTATTGGTCAGGCTATCCTGCATATTCCTAACCGTTTTGATAAAGAGGTTATCTGTTTGCTCCTCCAATAAGTCTTCTTGCTTTTGATAGGCCTCCTTTAACCATATAGATTGGAAGGCCAGTAGTAACAGTAAACTACTTACCATGAGCAATAACAAACCTCGATTCTTTCTTTTTGTCTTCATACCACTACAAAAATAGGGGTCTTAGTCCGATTATTACGTGCTTATTAACCTTAATTAACCTTATTTCAAGGATGATTAACGCTACCAATGCTTGTGGCTTACTAGCTTTGTGAAAAAACAACAATCATGAAAAGAATTTCTTTTATACTGTTATTGGCGATGCCGATCTTTCTATTTGGACAAAATGAAGAAGGTGTGGTATCCTATACCCAAAAAGTAAACCTTCACATGGGGCTTGGAGAAGGGAATGAAGAAATGAAGGCCATGCTACCTGAATTTCAAGAATCCAAATATGAATTACTTTTTAATGGGAAAGCTACACTCTACCGGGGGGTAAAATCAGATCCTACTGAAGTGAATCAAGAAAATGAAGATGGGACCCAAGTCATGATTCGAATGGAAGGTCCACAAAGTACCATTTTTACAGATTTAGAAAGCGGAGATCAAATTGAGATGCGCGATCTAATGGGTAAGCAATTCCTGATTGGAGGAGCGACAGCGCGTAAGTGGAAGTTGAGTGGAGAATCAAAAGAGATAGCGGGGTATACTTGCCAAAAAGCAGTACTAGATGGCTCTGATACACCCATGGAAGCCTGGTTTACGTCTGCTTTACCCATTTCTTCTGGCCCAGCTACCTTCAATCAATTACCAGGTCTTATCCTAGAAATAAACTCTGATGGCGGTAGGATGATGATTACAGCTGAATCTGTTGAATTTAAAACATTGGATGCGGCAACGATGGTAGCTCCCACAAAGGGGAAGAAAATTACGCGTAAAAAATACCAGAAGTTGCAAGAAGAGCGGCTTCGTGAAATGAATGCCCAAGGTGGTGGAGGTGTTCGAATGATCATCAGAACAGAAGAAAACTAAATAGCCATTGAATGGAGGATTGATAATTGGGCTTTCTGATGGTCAATCCTCTATTCTCCTTATTCTTTGGGCCCTGTTGTCTCCCGCCTATTTTCTGTTTCCTCTATATGAAAGCTGATTTTATTTATCCCCTGGATCGGGTTTTTTCTCATAAACTGCTCTAGACTGATTTTATATTTTCCCGCCTGATTGAAGAAAGCACCTTCTTGAATGGGAATCTGTACTTTACAATAACGGCTGCCGCAATCTCCCTGCCATTCTCCCGTTTTGCTCGCCAATTCTAATGAAAGCGTTTCTTTAATATTTTGTCCGGATGGAAAAAACGTACCAATGCGTGTATATAAGTTTTGGTAAGAGTATTCCTTGTCGTGCGTAATATCCAGCAGCAAATTGTAGATCTGCAAAGTATCCGTTATTTCAAATTCAAAATCAAGGACCTGGTCATAACTCCATGCATCGTTTGAAATATCAATGGTAGTAGAAAAATGGTAGTTGGGGCCACAAGCTGTAAGACCTACGAGAAGAGAGAAACCAATGAGAAAAAAGCGAAAGCGATTGAAAACTTGCATCATGAGATTGTTTACTTCACTATTTAACGAACGTAGTGGCAAAAAATTAGCCGCAGTAAAGAATTTCTACTGCGGCTAGTGTTGAGTAAACCCCGTAGGATCTAATTATTATTTGAAGTAGTCTTTCATTTTTTCGAAAAACCCTTTCTCTGATTTACCGGGTTGCGGCTTGAAGTTGGGTAAATCTCTCATTTTTTCTAATAGCGCTCGATCTGAATCGGAAAGCTTCTTAGGCGTCCAGACATTCACATGAATCAACTGATCCCCTTTGCCGTAGCTTTGCACAGAAGGCAAGCCTTTACCTTTCAATCTGAAAATCTTTCCTGGTTGTGTGCCTGTCTCTTATACACATCTGACGCTGC
>CAJXUM010001233.1 GCA_913060855.1 uncultured Lewinella sp.
GAGATCAGCCTCGGTCTCGTGGGCTCGGAGATGTGTATAAGAGACAGTTAATACCCATTCCGGTTTCAGGAAAAACAAGCTTCGGTTAACTATGGATTGCTCGTATGTAGTTAACTGTCAGTTGTTTAAATCCTGAATTGAATTCTCTGAATACACCAATACCAATTAATGGAAGTTGTTGTTTGGAAGTATTTAGAGCGCGTAAAAAACTTGACTACAAGTATACAAAGTCTAATTCACAAAATCAATGATTTCCTATTTTAATCAAACGAGAATAGGAATGTAATCGCGATATAAGAAGGAAGATAGGAACGGTGCGGGCATTGACCTGAACCGAGTATTCAGTCAAAGTGACCAAGGGTTCAATGGCACTTGTGGTAGGGTAGTAACTTTTATCGCGTGCATCAATCTTACTTGGTCAATCTCGACCGTATTCAGAAATACAGTAAGCGCGATGGTGGGATGCTGATCACAGAAGACGGGGCGAAGATTCCCATGGCACGGGGCCGTAAGGAGGAGTTATTGATGCGACTGATGGAGCGGGGGAGGTGAGGAGTGTTGCGGGTTGTATTTATCGGTATTTCCGATTTGCAACCCTCGTGAGCCCATCAATTCTCCAAAACAGGCGCTGGGGTTATAGTCGCCTCATCCAATTCCACCGTCCAACCCAAGGACTCCGCCATGAATCGAATCACATCTATCATCTGATTCCCTTGGCCACGTGCCTTTTCCATCAGATCACTTTCTGCCACTTTTTGGCGCAGCATTTCTTTGGCATTGTGGTTGAGTGAGGTGTAATCTTCGGCAGAGAAACTATTGAAAAAGCTTTCTTCGAGATTGCGATATTGGACTTGATGGTCGATGGACAATATTTCCGGTTCGGGTAGGTTGCTTAGCGTCAAGACGCGGTTGGTGCTATCGGCTGTGATACTGACCTTTTCAAGATCAAAACCAACCAGGACCTTTCCCTGGACTTCCAGGATAGCTTTTTTGGAAAAGGAGAAGGTACTCGGTAACGGAAGGTATAGCGTAACGGGACGTGTTTTGGTCTCGTTATATAATTCATTAAAATTGGCCTCGACAGTAACCAGCTTTAGCACATCCTTTACCTTATCGAGTAAAATAGTGCTTTGGGAGCGGCTGATCTCTTCTTTTTTTGATTGATAGAACCATTGGGTAAGCCAAATGCCTAGTCCAAAAGCCGCCAAAATACCAACCAGGGGAAATAGTTTTTTAGTCAAGGGACTTAGTCTATTTGTGCATCAAAATCATATTTCAAACCTTTATAAGATTTGAGTACAACTTTGACAGAACCCACTGAAACAGGGGATTCGATGAGAAGTGGAATTTTGTTTTGATCATCAGACACCCAAACTGACATCTGCGAATCTTCCTTAAATACATCACCTACTATTACTTCTGGGGTGAATCTATGGGTGCGGAATTTACCATGTCCTTTGATCTTTTTTCCCGATTCTTTGCCTTTATACTTTACCTTCAAAGGCCAAGTCTCTTTATCCATAAAGATCTTGATGGGCAATTGTGCGCCTTCATTGAGGTGGTTGAAATCAATGTTGCGGGTATAGTAAATAATGGATAGGATATCGTGCATACAGTTGTCAACGCTGTATTCGGTAGGTTTGGCGACCTCTCTGCTTTTCCCGCGATTCGAGATCGCAACGTTTCTATTAGGATCAAAAGTAACCGCATCATACAAACGGTAGCCCCCTTCTCTTACATTGCGGATAGAGATATAAGGCAATAAAGTCTCCTTATCAATATAAGTATCATAATAGTCTCGTACGGTAAAGAACCATTCATAGGACTTGTAAGTACGGCCATGTGCAGATAGGTGATATTTATTGCCAAGATCTTTGACTTTAAACGTCACTTCGCCGGCTGCCAACCACACGAAATTCCAATTATAATAGAGCTTATAGACGATTTCTTCCCCGTCTTCAAAGGTGTTGTTTTCCATTCTGCAAGGCTCATAAGATATTTGCTCAGCCGTAGCAGTCGAATCGGTAACGACAGTATCGATCGGGCGATGGGCGGTTAGGAACAATAATCCTACGCCCAATAAGAACCATCTATTAATCAGCGCGTCCTTCATCATTTAAGGATTTAGTGATATTAGTTTTGACGATCACCATCACTCCAAGTAACGCGGGGATGGCTAAATTTATTATAAAAAGTGCTAGTGAGGCGGCTAATATGGCTAAGGGATTGGCCTCAAAACCCTGCCAAACTAAAATGCCTAATTCTCCTCTGGTTAACATTCCTAAAGCGGGTGGCAAAGGTAAACCTGACTGTAATAAATAGATAACAAAAACACCGCTTAATAAGATGTGCCAAGGGATGTCTAATCCAAAAAAAATAAGCAAAAGCACAAATTGTACACTATAAATCAAAAATCGAAGACCTGCCCAACTGGCTGATCGAAGCAATAAGGTTTGATCAAATTGTCCAGCAGTCACTAACGTTTTGGGTAACCAAGCCAACCATTTGGGCCATTGCCATCGTTGCAGTAAGGGCATCAATTGATGGACAGCCAAGAAACTCCACCACAATAGTACTAGTCCCAGGCTACCTAGGAATAGGATCCCATAAAATAGAATCCCATTTTCAGGCAAAAAGCTGCGTCCTATATGAAAAATACCAAGACAACCTGCTGTTAACAGGCATAATAACTGGCCATAATTGGCTACCAAACTCGCCAGCAATACTTTCGGATGCATAGCCGTAGGGTAGCTCAATATCCTTCCACCATATTCACCAATCCGATGAGGCGTAAACAAGGATAAACTCTGTCTCTTATACACATCTCCGAGCCCACGAGACCGAGGCTGATCTC
>CAJXUM010001234.1 GCA_913060855.1 uncultured Lewinella sp.
CGAGATCAGCCTCGGTCTCGTGGGCTCGGAGATGTGTATAAGAGACAGGATCTTATTTATACCTCACCCCTTACTCTTTATCGCTTCATGTAAAACTCGTCGTGATTGATCATCATACTGCTAACCATAGCTAGGGCCGCTGTTTCAATGGGATCTAGGCGTGGATCGACGGGCTGATTGCCAACGGCAAGCGCTTCCTTAGCACTATTGGGAGATTGTTGAAAACGTTCTTTCTCCTTTTCAAACAAATGGACCAATATTTCTAGTTCCTCCGTACTTGCATTTCGACCAGTAAAAAGTCGGAAAGCATAATTGATTTGATCTGAAACTGTGGCACCGCCCTCCTTTTGCATTCGCTCAGCCATTACACGGGCTGCTTCGACAAAGGTGGGATCGTTTAGCAATACTAAAGCTTGTAGCGGAGTATTGGTAATCTCTCGCTGAATAGTACAAACCTCACGACTCGGCGCATCAAAAATTGTCATGGCAGGCGGAGGTGAAGTCCGTCGGATGAATGTATACATCGAACGGCGATATAAGTCCTTTCCTTGGTCTTCTTTATAATGAAGTAATTTATAGGAGAAATTGCCTAAGTCAATCCAAAGGCCTTCTGGTTGATAAGGTTTAACACTAGGGCCACCTAATTGTTTGTGGAGTAGGCCCGAGGCGGCGAGTGCATTATCACGAATAATCTCAGCAGGCCAGCGATGACTTGGTCCTCTTGCCATTAAATCATTATAGGGATCTTTTTCCCGCAGTTCATCGGAGGCAATCGAAGACTGTTGATAGGTCGCTGATAGCACCATTTTTCGATGCAAAGCTTTCATATCCCAACCTGACTCCATGAATTCAACGGCCAACCAATCCAAGAGCGCTGGGTGAGAAGGAAGCGCACCTTGATTACCAAAGTCTTGCGGTGTACTAACCAGGCCCTTACCAAAGAATAATTGCCAATATCGGTTGACGGCGACCCGTGCTGTAAGTGGATTTTCTCTACTGAATATCCATTGACTTAACCCCAATCTGTTTTTAGGCAAATCGGTAGGGAAGTCGAAAACAGCAGTAGGTGTAGCCGGTTCTACAGCTTGCAGACGCGAATCATATTGCCCTCGATCTAGTACATAAGCTTGCCGTGGCTCAGGCATTTCCTCCATAATCATCACCTCTGGAACGGTGTCGAGGATGGCTATTTTTTCCTTCACGGCCTTGGCTCGTTCTTGCTGTAAACGCAGGAAGTTAGGGTCTGTGAATAAGCGACCAGCAGCTTTAGTTTTGTTATCTATCTCTTCTTCCGCTAGGCCAGCTATTCTGGCTACTTCCAGCGGGCTGATCAAGCGGCGAAATAGGTACAGATCATCCACCATACCCATAAAAACACCACTTTCTCCGGTAAAGGCTCGTCCACTCTTTCCAATCCGAATCGGTGTTTCAGACAGTTGATGACTGCCCGACGTTACGGGCAATATATTTTTATACAATTGATTGTATTCAATCCTGCTTTCTGCGACCTTACCATTGATGTATAATTCGAGCCCTTCGGCTTTTCCTGAACCATCATAAGTGAAGGCGACTTGCACCCAGGTATTAGTGGGAATGATGGCTTGTGAAGTCAGCTGAATATAATTATGAGGAAGACTATGAATAAGTCGGGCCGATAATTGGTTGGTCTCTGTAAGGTAGAAATCCCAGCCTCTCCAAAAGTTGTTTTTATTACCAGCGGTTCCCATAATAACCTGTGTTTTGCTGGTGTCAGCTTGGATTGTATTGATCCAAATACTAGCAGCAAAAGGCTCAGGGACATCAAATAAACCTATTTTGCTAACGTAGAAATCATCAAACTCATCATCAATATTGATAACTTGTCCCTGCCGTTCTTCATTGAATAGCATCTCCGTACTCTCTGCAATTCTGGTTCCTTTTTGTCCATCTAGGAAATAGCCGCTGCCCTTCTTCTTCGGACGGACTTGCTTACTTTCGACAGGTAGATAGTAAGCGCCAGGAGGGAGGTTTCTATTTATCTTGATGGGGACGACATTTGCTTTATTTTGCAATTGCGAAGCCAATTCAGCGATGGCTTTTTCTTTTTCTTGTATGAAAGATTCGATGTCAGCTAATTCCTTTTCTGTATGCTCACCCGGTAATAGGAGCGTGGGGCCGTAATTCCCGTCATCTCCAGTCATTCCAATCTCCTTCACGTTATTAAAGAAGGCCGACAACTGAAAGTATTCTTCTTGGGTAACCGGGTCGAATTTATGATCATGACAACGAGCACATTCCATGGTAAGGCCCAATATCGCCGTAGCGGTCGTGTTGGTACGATCAAAAACATACTCCAAGCGGAATTCTTCATCAATAGCACCCCCTTCAGCAGTCATGGGATGATTGCGATGAAAAGCAGTTGCTAATTTCTGTTCCTTGGTGGCATTAGGTAGCATATCTCCGGCAAGTTGCCAGGTAATAAACTGATCGTAAGGCATGTTCTTATTAAAGGCCTCGATTACCCAATCACGCCAAGGATGCATATATCGCCATCCGTCGGCATGTAGCCCATGAGAATCGGCATATCGAGCGATATCCAACCATTCCATAGCCATTCGCTCACCGTATTCTGGGCTGTCCAACAAACGGTCTACTACTTTTTCATAAGCACTAGGTGAATCATCGGCAAGAAAAGCATCAATTTCTGCGATACTTGGTGGCAAGCCCGTTAGATCTATGCTCAACCTACGTAGGAGACGCTCTTTCTGGGCCGGTGTAGCCGGAGCCATGTCATGGCTTGCCAACTTCTTTTGTATGAAGTTATCCTGTCTCTTATACACATCTCCGAGCCCACGAGACCGAGGCTGATCTCG
>CAJXUM010001235.1 GCA_913060855.1 uncultured Lewinella sp.
GATCAGCCTCGGTCTCGTGGGCTCGGAGATGTGTATAAGAGACAGTTGGAGGAGAGCCCATCATTGGCCGAGAAGTTCAGAAAACTATATCTAGCAATAGAAAAGCGGCAAAGACCAAAATCGGTACTTAACCACAAAACGGAATCACTTTCAGGTAAAATACCGTTGATGAAGTTATTCGGAAGCCCGTCCTCCATGGTAAAGACCTCCAACTCCTTGCTGGCTAGGTGCAGTCGATGGAGCCCATAGGCCGTCGCCATCCAAAGAAAACCTCGTTTGTCTTCATAGACCGCATTTACTTGTTGGTGCTTCAAGCGAACAGGGCTATCTTCTTCTTCGTGGAAATGCGCTATTCGTCCTCTTCGCGGATCTATTTGATAAACGCCATTATCCAAGGTCGACAACCAGAAATGTGGCTTGCCTTCTGCCTGGTGAAGATGACTTATTTGTCCTGCTAGGGTATCCCATTGCCCATATTGGTCTTCAAAGGGCGTGATCTTATCCTGATTGATATCGTATTCGTATAGCCAACTTTGGAATCCAAACCACAATTTGCCTCTTTGATCCTTAATGACAGCCCCCATATCGACCGAAGGGTGCTTGAAAAGCGTATCGACATCTAATGTACTGGTGTTTATCTTGCGGCCATTTCCCGTATATAGATTTCCTTTTTCGTATAAAATCCCAAAGGGGTGATTGAAAAAATCATTAGAAGGAAAGAGCGGAAGCAATTCGTTGGTTTTGGGTTGATAGGTATGGATGGAGTTGTAATAAGAAAAATACAATTTGCCGTTTTCATCTTCTGTCAAGCCGCGAATACTGCAGAAGACATTGCTGCAATTTTCATTCCCCCCACTCAGAATCTGCGTGAAAAGATCACTGGATCGGACAAAATTACCCGACCTTACAATCTTGATAGCCCCAAAGTCGGTACTCAACCAAATAACACCTGCTCGATCTTTGAAAATTTGGCGGTATAAACACACATTCTTAATTAAGGGACGAATGGCTTGGTCATAATTAGTGAGTTTACCACTATAGTTACTATAATACCAAAGGTTCCCTCGGTTACCCATCCAAATATCACCATTGTCTTCCACCAAGAAGGAACTAGCGGCGTCCATGGTCGGTAGTCTCTTATTGATGGGGTGCGCTTCGGCTTCCTCCAATTCAGCAGATAATTGATAGATATGACCATTGGCCAGCAATACCCAGATGAAATCACCCTGGGCTTGCATTTGTACGATCCGACTATTGGCCAGCGTATTTCCTGCCGGCGCCAGCCATTTTTTAAGCGTAGTCCCTTGATCATCAATCTGCCACAATTCATTTTCGAAGGCGGCCAAATAGTAATTGCCCTTATGAGATAGGAGTGGGCGTTTGGGATATTGGCCTGGTACCGTTACGAGCTCTTGGATGCTACTATCAGGCGATACGATTTCAATAGTCGTTGTACCCGATTGCTCATTGTAGGCCGCCATCCAGATTCGCTGCAGTGAATCTAGCATGAGATTATGTGGCACAATAGATTCGCGTCGGACGATAGCTCCCTTTTTTACTTTTCGAACACTTAGTTCATGTTGCTCAGGACGTAACGTGGTAATGTAGTCAGGGTTGGCGAGGTAGATATGTCCATCATTACTGAGGATCATATCTGAGATCATATTATAAGGAATGAAGTTATCTTGGTCTTGCGAACTGAAAGAAATGAAACTGCTACCATCAAATCGATTCAAGCCATTGATCGTTGCTACCCAAATAAATCCATGATGGTCCTGTTGGATATTAAAGACATTGCGGTGGCTCAGACCATCTTCTACCTCGTAGATCTTGATGTCCTCGTTTGTAAATTGCGCCACTACAAACAATGGTGAAAATAATATGATGCCTATTATCAGGTGTATGGCTTTCATGGGCTGTTCCAGGCACTTATTATAGCAAGGTTTTTGGCCTGGTTCTATTTGTTAGTGACTTTGACTTATCGCACTAAGGTCAAAGTAGTATTTCATTGCTGCTAAGAGCATGTTTGGCTAATCATGCTTGCCCAAAAATGCTCTAAATAGTCCCAAATTTACCGATTTTAGGTCAGCTTAAGAAATGGAGACTCCTTTATGACCTTACTTTAACAAAGAGATAACGAAAAGGAGGTCAGTCGCTTTTTCTCTTGGATATCGATAATTTCTGGCCGCAAACCTTCTTTTTGTAACAGAGATTGGGATATTTGTTTATTGAACCAACGCTTCTATCCTATATGCGTGCATTTGCCATAGCGGCTACCAGAGGGCGAGAAGAACTCGTACAGATGCTCTTTCTAAAAGGGCAGGAATGGAAAACGGTACCTCCAAGTATCCGGCAAATGACTCGTATTCAAACCTTGGACCTTAGTGATAACGAGTTGACTGTCTTACCGGATTGGTTGGGGGAATTAGCACACCTGAAGACCCTTATTTTATCGGGCAACCCTGGCTTACCTTCTAACTTATTTATCCCCTACCTCCCTAGCTTGCAGACCCTTGAACTCCGAGAATTGGGATGGGAGGAACTGCCCATAACGCTATTTCAATTTAAGGGACTAAGCACCCTAGATATCTCCACTAATGCGTTGAAAAAGCTGGACCCGAAGTTGGGGCAATTGACTCAACTAAAGCATTTAATAGCTTCAGGAAATGCTTTAAAAAACATCCCGAAGGCCATAGGTGATTTATCCCAGCTACGATCTTTGAGGTTGGGACAGAATGGGTTGACTAAACTGCCAGAAGCACTGGGTCAGTGTCAGCACTTGGATCACTTAGGACTAAGTGCTGTCTCTTATACACATCTCCGAGCCCACGAGACCGAGGCTGATCTCG
>CAJXUM010001236.1 GCA_913060855.1 uncultured Lewinella sp.
ATCGGGAACACAACAATCTACCGGACAAACCGCAGCACATTGTGGTTCCTCATGAAAACCTACACATTCGGTACATTTATCAGGAACAATATAATATAAGTCATCATCTACTGGTGCCTGTTGCGCCTTTGCATCTACCTCTGTACCATCTTCCAAAACATAGTTTCCTTCTATGCTAGTACCATCGGAGATTGCCCACTCAACACCACCTTCATAGATGGCGTTATTAGGGCATTCAGGTTCGCAAGCCCCACAGTTTATACATTCATCTGTTATAATTATTGCCATTTGCCAAGCTTTTAGCTTTAGAACATCAAAAATAGGGTATAGTTTTACTTGTGCCGAAATACCCTTTAAATTTTTCTACCATAGGCCACTAAGAGGTATACCAAAACTTTAACACCCCCCTAGCGGAACAGCGGCGCAAAAATAACCTCTATTCAATTAAATTCAAAGCTTTAGCTAGACTTTAAATATCTGCTTAATCCTGTGTCTGTAATTTTCCCCAACTTCTAAACAACAACCACCCACCGATCACTGCGCCTGCTGTGGCGATCAAGGCAGCGTTTGTTTGCCCATATATCCAATAGCCGGTGGCGAATAAAGCAGCATAGACGGTAAAACAACCGATAACAAAACTAAGTAGTTCTAGCGGTAGTTGCCCCTTATGATATTCAAGGCTTTCCCCTTTGGCTGCAGCCTTTTCTATAACGGCTTTCCAACCCGGTCCTCCAGGACGTATTTTTTGGTAAAACTCAATGAGTTTTTCATCAGTAGTAGCTGGGGTCACATAAGCAGCGACGACCCAAATGATAGTGGTTAAAAGAGCGCCAAGAACTGTCTTTTGCCAGTCTTCAAGCACCGGAAGCCCGGTCATGTCGTGAATGAAAGTAAAGTAACCAGCAATAATCAGTGATGAAATCATAGCCACGATTTCGGTCATGGCATTGATACGCCACCAAAACCAGCGTAGGATATAAATCAAACCTGTACCGGCTCCCAATAACAATAGTAAGTTAAATGCCTGCGTAGCATCGGTCAAAGCTAAGCCTAAGCCAATACCAAGTACCATCGATAAAACAGTAAACCATCTTGCTGCTGACACTAATTCCTTTTCACTGGCTTCAGGTTTGATAAAGCGATGATAAAAATCATTGACAAGATAGGAGGCACCTAAGTTGAGTTGAGTAGACATTGTGGACATAAAAGCCGCAATCAATCCGGCCGCAACCAAGCCCATCAAGCCCGAAGGTAGATAACTCAACATAGCTGGATAAGCTACGTCATGCCCTAATTTACCTGCTGAAAGTGCAGGGAATTCTTCTTGGATATCTGACAATTCTGGAAACACAACTAAGGAGGCTAAGGCAATGAGAATCCAAGGCCAAGGTCGTAATGCGTAATGTGCTACATTAAATAATAAGGTCGCCTTGATAGCCCCTTTTTCTGATTTAGCTGAAAACATTCGCTGGGCAATGTAACCTCCACCTCCAGGTTCTGCACCAGGATAATAAGAAGCCCACCATTGCACCGCTAGTGGCACCAATAAAATAGGAACCCACAGATCGGGATTGCTCAAATCTGGAATTAAACTCATCTTAGAACTCACATCTACATTCTCCAGCAAAGCGGTTAAACCACCCACCTGCTCCATATTTACCAGGTAGATACAGGCCCATATGGAACCGATCATGGCTAGGAAAAACTGAACGAAGTCGGTTACAATTACAGCTTTTAGCCCTCCAATGGTACTATAAGCTACTGTCACTCCACCAGCAATCAAAAGCGTTTGCCAGCCAGGCATTTGCAAGATGATCTCTCCAAATTTAACAGCGGCAAGCGATACAGTTCCTGTCACCAATACATTGAAAATTAGACCGAGGTACAAAGCCCTAAATCCTCTTAGAAAAGCCGCGGCTTTCCCGCTATATCGCAATTCATAAAACTCAATATCTGTCATTACCTCCGATCGTCGCCAAAGCTTGGCATACACAAAGACCGTCATCATACCGGTGAGCAAAAAGGCCCACCAACCCCAGTTGGCAGCAACCCCGTTCTCGCGCACAAGTCCAGTGACTAAATTAGGCGTATCAGCCGAAAAAGTAGTAGCTACCATGGAAACACCCAATAACCACCAGGGCATATCGCGACCCGATAGGAAAAAATCTTTGGTACTCTTACCTGCATTTCTGGAAACTGCTATCCCGACGGCGAGCGTAAATAGAAAATAGAGGGCAATAATCGACCAGTCTAAATTTGAAAGATTCATAAGTTGGCTTTGTTTTATCCTGCGCTTGTTATGTCGCGCTAGATGATCTAGCGAGTTTGTCTTAGCCAGCGCACTTGCTAATTCCGCGATGTAAGTTAAAATTTTTTCGGAAAGTATCGCGTATTTCTCTTTCTAGCATTGGCTATCCGGCAATAATGAATCGGCGTCTTACACCCCTGCCCGCTTGTACAGCTCAAAATATTGCCTATATTCGGTTCGATAATACAGCAGCCTGTTTATCTTTGCGGAAAACTAGAGGCTGTGTAAACATCCTCCAAAAACACGACGCAATTGGCCAGGAAATCAACAAGCAAGGACAAGCCTAAGAAAGTAACCCCCTTGATGCAGCAATACTTCAAGGTTAAAACCAAATACCCAGATGCTATTTTGCTGTTCAGGGTTGGTGATTTCTATGAAACCTTTGGGGAAGATGCTGTAAAAGCTTCTCAGGCTTTGGGCATTATACTTACGAGTAGAAACAATGGGGGAAGTGATATCGAGTTGGCGGGTTTTCCGCATCATAGTATGGATTCTGTCTCTTATACACATCTCCGAGCCCACGAGACCGAGGCTGATCT
>CAJXUM010001237.1 GCA_913060855.1 uncultured Lewinella sp.
GATCAGCCTCGGTCTCGTGGGCTCGGAGATGTGTATAAGAGACAGCTATAGTCTCTACCCTCTTGCATACTCCTTTACAGCTACTGTTATTGTCAATCCATGTGACGTCAACACCTGCACGATGAATGATGTCTAAAACATTGTCCTGACTGTCTGCAATACGCGAATCATAATTTTCTCGTGAAAGTCTTGAGAACATACATGGCACAGAGACTGCGGTAGCAGTGCCGCAAGATGTCACCTTGCTAAAACTGATTGCACCTGCGTTCTGGATATTAGGCGTAGTACGCCTCGAATAGCCGTTGCTTGAAAACTTGTCAGCTCTGGCCGTTTCGCCAACCACAAACACTGTAGTAGACGGATGTATATCAGCATTCCCTTTTATGTAGGGACGCTTGTCTAATACTTTGTAGGGTAAAGGCGGATAGAAGTAAGTGTCCCGAAGGTACTTGTACCCTGAATCATAAAAGGCGTAGGGAATAATATACTTCGTTAGGTCTTTGTTATTTCTGCCGACAGCTGCATAGCTCTTAAAAAGGAACGTGGCTATAATTGCAATACCCAATAAAGCTAATAAGTTCAGCACTAGAAGGTGCTTGATTCGAGCCTTGAGCTTCCCATTTAATTCCAGGTTAAAAATCGCAAATACAGGGATTAATCCCAATATAGAGAAGAATAAAAAAAGTGTTGAATTTAGATAGGAAAAGGCTTCACCAGAATTTGTTTCCATAACATTCTGTATCATGCTCTTGTCGAAAATGACGCCATAAGCCAAGGTGCCGTAAAGTAAGAGACTACTGACAACGAAGGTTATAGCAACAGTAAGGCGAGGTAAAAATAAGGCACCAAAAAGGCTTAGTAAAATGACATTCAGAAAGGTTAGCAAAATTGGTACGGAGAGGAAAAATGTCCATTCGCTCAATGCTACAGGGGCTACTACTTCATACACAGCAGACAGAAATGGTCCGTTAAATATTGCCGTGATAAATAACGAAGCAAGTAAAATGAACTGAGCTGATGTAGGATTGAAATTTAGTGTTCTTGGAAATTTCACAATAAGGTTCTCGTGTACTTCTTAGCACACAAGTTACCTGTTAAAACTTAAATAAGGCTTAAGAAAAACTGTGGAATGAAAATTTTCGCACTATTTTTTCATTTTATGAAGATATGTATTTCTCACGTAACGGGCCTGTCTGGGATATAACTAAAGATCTCAGTCGTCGTTCTCGTAAGCGGACATTTTTCGGTTAATGCCTCGTGCGATAATAGAACCCAGTGGACGCGATGTGCATATCCTACAGACGTTGCCATTTCTTTTTTAAAACAATCATTACGTACGTGTTTTTCATCTACGAGGATATATCTTCCCTTGTCAGTCTTCTCCATCCACTGGTAGGCGGCAGATAATTGCTCATCAGTAGGGGTATGATAGCCAAAGTGGACGATGGGATAAGGCGAGAAGAGAATAAACTGTTCAGAAAAATCAACAAGTGCAATAGTTGCATCATGTTTGCCAATTTCTTTTTCAATATTTCCAAATACGCTTTTAGGGGTTTTTACATCTTCAAGTAAAGTGTAACCCCATGTAGCGTACATGCCCCAAAGAGTACACAAGAAATAAGGCCAGGCTTTCCAGTGCTTCCCTCTAGAAGTAATCACCGTAACCAGACACGTCAGTCCCCCCGTTACTAAAAAAAACATCCACGGAGAAAGCCCGAACTTTTCTTCTAATTTTAGGGCGAATGATGCTTCTACTATGCCGGAAAAACCAAACCCCAATAAGCCTACTGATAGTAAAAATACAACAGCCCACATAAGCCAGGAAAATACTTTTTTATTAACAACTGAATCAAAGTAAGGCGCAGAGATCAGTGCCAGCATCGGCAATGCGGGTAATATGTACACTCCCCGTTTGCCAGGACTTACGCTGAAGAAAAGTAGGACAAGTACAATCCAACCCAACGGTAAGAGTATGCGGGCATCACCTTTTTTAATTGCGCGATACCAAAATGGGATGAGCCATGGAAGAGCGATGCTAATTGGCAGCCAGAATAATGGAATAACCTCAACGAGGTAATACCAGAATGGCTTTATGTGATGCCAGGAATCAGCATATCGAGTGACCGTTTGCCTGAAAAGAATGTTATCTCTATATAGAGCAAGTGATGGATCGTGGCTATTTTCAACCAATATCAACATAGGTACAAACCATAGTGATATAGCCAGTAACATCACCACTGCACCCATTAACCACGGTAATACGGAGTTTTTAGTTTGCTTCTTAGCTATGTCCCGCTGAGGCCAAACGCGTCGATGTATCAAGTATGGTATCAGCATCAGGACTGGTAAAAATCCGACCCCTTTTGTGATGACGCCAATTCCCATGAAGAAAAATGCGAGGTAATACCAACGCCATAGCCTTTCAACTAAGAAAAAGCGCAGAAGACCATAGCATCCTATTGTTATCCAGCAGCAGACCATTGCGTCTATTTGTGCAGACTTGGCCTGAAGCAAAAATTGAAAACTCAATAAAAGAAGTGACGTTGCGATCAGCGCTTCTTTTGTGCTCCACAGTCGTTTTGAGATGTCATATACCAAAAAAAGTGTGAGTAGGCTGCATAAAGCAGATGGGAGCAGAAAGGCAATCTTAATTGACCCGAATAGCGCAAAGAAAAAAGCGATAGACCACATAAACACAGGTGGTTTATCAGGATAAAACTCTTCCGCTCTGGCTGGAAAGAACCACTGACCTGTTTCAACCATTTCTTTTGCAACTTGTGCAAAACGAGGTTCGTCAGCAGGCCAGGGATCTCTTAACCCAATCCCGATAAATATCAACACGCTAGC
>CAJXUM010001238.1 GCA_913060855.1 uncultured Lewinella sp.
CACTATCCTCTTCGTCGGCAGCGTCCAGATGTGTATAAGAGACAGGATACCTTGTATACCCGAAGGAACACCAATGGAAAGGATATCTTTGACCAGCGGCCAATGTGGGCGCCAGCTTCCCTCTAAAATTTGAATGACATTCCGGCCAGAATAGAAAATAATAAACCCAATAATCACGACTACCACCCGCGCCAGGACCGTACCTATCGCCGCCCCCACTAATCCATAGCTAGGAATCACCCCCCAGCCAAAGATAAAGATGTAGTTGAAGAGAATGTTCAATAAGACCGTTCCTATGGTGAGTATCAAAGGTGTAAAAGTATCGCCCGCCCCTTGCATTAGCCGATCCATGATGATATTCAACGCAAGAAAAGGCGTACCTAAGAAGATGATCACCAGGTACTGCATACTCAGTTCTATCACTTCATCCTGCCCACCATTTTCCATGGCTGATAACAAAACTGGAGCAAGTAGGAACCCTAGTACAGCCAAAATGATGGAGAGTAATATCCCTGATACAATTCCTTGGCGCGTCACCAGGCTAATTCGATCGGTATCTCGCCCGCCCTTAGCTTGTGCCACCAAACTCATGGCCCCTCCTGAAATAGACAATACCGCAATTAAAAGCATCAAGCGCAAGGTATTACTCATACCAACGGCCGCAATGGCCAAGGGTCCGAGCCGCCCTACCATGTAGGTATCGATTACCGTGACAGAAGTCTGTAAAAGGTTGGTCAGTAATACAGGAAGAGATAAACGCCAGATATAGTTGAGCAAAGCTAGTCGCTGCATATAGAGGAGCTTTATGCCCATTTAATTTGGCCACAAATAACGGGAATAAAAAGTAAAAAACGGAGTCCATTTATGGATCAAAGCGTTGTATACACTGTTCGCAGTCCTCGCACCAAGGCCTCATTCGCTTCTCTGGTCCCGATTGTGATACGTATACATCCCTTGGCTCCAAAGTTCTCCACGGGGCGAACCATCACGCCCTGCTCCAACATTTTGGCCTCAAAAACAGGAGGGGATACGGGTGGACGCATAAGGAAAAAGTTTCCCTGCGTTGGCCAATATTTAATCTTTAACTCATCCAATTGCGGATAGAGAAACCATTTTTCCGTTTGTATGAGTTCCACTGTTTGGGTGATAAAATCAACATCTTCTAATGCAGCAATAGCAGCGGCTAGGCTTAGACTATTGAGTAGGAAAGGTCGATGTAATTGTTTGACGTAACTAATCAATTCTGGCGTTGAATAAGCATAGCCTACGCGCAATCCAGCCAATCCATAGGCTTTCGAAAAGCTATTAATTGCAATGACTCGCTTGCCCGCCTTGACAAAGGGCATGGCCGTAGAATAATCCGCTGCATCTGTAAACTGATAATACACTTCATCTACAACCGTTACTACATGACTAGGTAAAGCTTCAATCAGCTTTTTCATCGTCGCAGCAGGCAGATAACTTCCTGTGGGGTTATTGGGGGTGGTGAGAAAGAGGAGACGGGTCCGGGGAGTAATCGCCGCCAGGATGCCCTCGACATCTAAGTCAAATTGATCGCCTTTCAAGGGCACGTCGACTACTTTGGCGCCTTGCTTTTCTGCAAAAAGGCAGTAGGGCATAAAAGTAGGGCTAGAAATAATACATTCAAGGTCAACATCAAGAAAAGCCCGAGCTATCATTTCCAGTAATTCTGAACCACTATTGGCTCCCATAAATTGGGTGGCGGGCAATTCTCCTTTATAGAAGGTGGCTAGTGCCTCACATAAGCGGGCATCGGTCGGAGAGGGATACTCATTTAGGCTCAATAGTTTTTCCCGAATGACAGCGATGGCCTTTGGTGAAGAGCCCAACAAGTTTTCATTGGAGGATAGCTTATATATTTTTTGATTAGGAGCGGTAGCGGGTTTGGGTTTTCCGCCAACATAATCAGATTTTACGGTGAGATAGGGTTTAAAAATCGAGATTTCTTCTTTAGAATTAGGCATTGGTGTATCGGATTTTACGATTCTATGTGGTGTCAGCATGATCGGTACAAAGGTAATTTTTTAGTAGCAGAATAGTAGTAGTCGGTATTTCCACGAGAGCTATATTAAGTAAGTGCTTCTTTTTCGAATTATTAGGTTTTATGAGTTGCGGGTGGTGGGGTTGCGGGATGCGAGTTGGTGAGTTGCGGGTTGTCGAACGGGGAACCCGCAACTCACCAACCCGCAACAAATAAAAAGCATGTCACAGCAATCAAGCTATAAAACACGCTAGTTATACCTTCCCCCTACAACGTACCTCTCAAAGCTTGCTCCCGCTCCAATGCCTCAAATAGTGCCTTAAAGTTTCCTTTACCAAAAGAGTTGGCTCCTTTACGCTGAATAATTTCAAAAAACATGGTAGGCCTAGCTTGCACCGTTTTGGTGAAGATCTGTAAAAGGTATCCTTCCTCATCTCGGTCTACCAGAATATTGAGGTTTTTCAACGTGGCTATATCCTCATCAATCTCCCCTACTCTTTCATACAATGCTTCATAGTAACTATCGGGCACTTCCAAGAATTCAACTCCTCTGGCACGCAAAGCTGCCACTGTAGTAATAATGTCGTCGGTAGCCACCGCAACATGCTGCACGCCCTCCCCTTCATAAAAGGTCAAATATTCTTCTACTTGTGACTTTTTCAGGCCAGGAGCTGGTTCATTGATGGGGAATTTTATCCGACCATTACCACTACTCATCACTTTACTCATTAGCGCTGTAAACTCCGTGGAGATGTCCTTGTCATCAAAGGATAGAATCTGCGCAAAACCCATTACCTGTCTCTTATACACATCTCCGAGCCCACGAGACCGAGGCTGATCTC
>CAJXUM010001239.1 GCA_913060855.1 uncultured Lewinella sp.
CACTATCCTCTTCGTCGGCAGCGTCAGATGTGTATAAGAGACAGCTGATATATAGTGCGAATCATTGCTAGTAGCTTGGCGAAGCGAGACTTCAGAAGCGGGTTGGTCGATAAATGGGCAATACTTACTTCGCCAAGAAGGGATACTATTTAGGATGCATTGAATCACAAAAATTTGGGTTCCCAAAATCTTTGTGATTCAATTATAGGTTGGCCACAAGCTCTTGCTTGTTGGCCGACGTGTGTAGCGGGCTCCTGCCCGCAGTAGTAATGACGGCGGCCAGGAGCCCCTTAAGGCAGGCGCTTCGAAGAACCGCGAACGAGCAGGAGCTCGTCTCGGACATCCAAAAACAGGATCAACGCAAAGATCAATTTTCTAATCTATCGTCTATCGACCAACCCACTTCTGAAGTCTAGGCCTTCGCTGTTTTGATGGCTAACGATTATCCCAGGTGGGTTGCGGGTGAAAAACACCTGCAACGGCGGAGTTGGAGTCTTTGTCCTTCGCTTCCACGCATACGCTGCCTTGATCTGGCAAGCTCTCATCTGCTTTACTTTTAGCTGCTGCTTCGGCGAGCGGCGGGTCGGCCAGGATATCACTCGGTAGGCGATTGATGGCGAGACCGGTGAGGAATAGAAGGCAGATTTTGAGGGTTAGTTTGGTGTTCATTTCTTTTAGTTAGAAGGGAGATCGCTTTGCTGACAGAAGAAAGAAGACAGATCAGGTTTGGCAAAAGAAGCGGAACTGGGGCGAAACCGTGGCATCGTCGGTGAAAAACCCCTTCGATGGCCATGTGCATTTTTACCTAATCTGACCTCTCTCCTCTCCCTTCTGATTTCTACTTAATCGCGTCTCACACAGCGGCATTTGGAAAAAGCTGAGGAGTCAAAGTTACTTGTGTTCTTGGAAGCAAAATTTACCAATCCATTGTTAGCTGGATCATACACCCAATTATTTGATGTTGACGCCTCCGTGGAAGTCTGGTATACTATAAAAGCACCATTTGGTGCTGTAAGGTCTAGATTTAAGAAGGATTGTCCAATGGCAACCTGTATTTCACCTGCTGCTGGTAAATACCAGTCGTCATACCCAAAAGCGACTAGATCATCACAAAGTTTTGCAGCATAGGCAACACTTGATGTTGGTGGATCATAGTCTCCAAGCGCAGCAACAATTGCAGCGGTATTGGTTTCTCCGTCCAAATCTGCCAGCGCATCACTGCTGCTGGTAATATTGGGTAAGTTTGGTATATCTATATTTGTTGGTCCCCACTGTACAGATGATCCAGAGGCTATATTACCCGTCCCTTCGATATCAGTTGGAGCAAAGAAAACTTTCTGCCCATCTGGGAGGATGATTCCAATCAAACCATTCCAAAAAGGTATGCCATCCGTTCCCATTGTCAAAACCTGTCCATTTCCTCCCTTGGGGATTCGTTGCCACTGGGTACCATCATGGTAAACGATATCACCAGCCTCCGCATCCGTCGGCAATTCCAGCTCGTTAGTCGCATCTGCATCCGCATCATTGACAGAAATAGTCCCGCCATCTTTGCTCAAGGTCACATTCGCACCATCTTGAGACAACACCTGAATCTCATTAACTGGGTCGGCATCAGCATCATCCACCTGATCGCCATCGGCGATATCAGCTGGAATACCGGGTAGGGTCGTCCAGTCTTGCAATTCATTGGTGGGATCTGCATCCGCATCTTCGCTGTTGCCTGCATTAGCGGCATGCAGTGCGAAGGGTACACTGAGCAACTCCGAAACGCCCATGGTTTCATAATTGGTTCCTCCCGTGGCGTCCAGCGAGATCACAATATAAATCTGTTGATTCCAATCGATTTCCGAAAAGATGCCGAAAACAGGGGTTCCCCGGCCGATCTCGAGGTTGACCAGACCAAAGGAGTTGGTCATAACTGTGTGGGTTTCGCTGTAAATAGTATCGATGCCAGCCAATTCAATGAATAAGCCCACTTGCTGATCAGGAAGTATTTGACCTCCGGCATCACGCACAACGGCCTGGTATTTGAAAGCCTGGGGCGCTTGGGCTTCGGCTAAGGCATTAAAAAGGAATAAGCTAAAAACTGTGAGTAATAATTTTTTCATGTTTACTTGATTTTAAAGATCTTGAATGTTTTGATGGTTTTGCGGTCTTCAGTGCGGAGCCGTAGCAGGTACATCCCGGGAGTTAAGCCGCTGAGATCGACCGTACGTCTTTCACTTTGGGGTTCCGCTGGTAAGAACTGCAGTGGTTTTCCCGTGACATCAAATAACTCCAAGCCAAAAGCGGCTGGGGCGTCCGGTGCTTCCACATTCAGCCATTCGGCGGTGGGATTGGGATAGACGGACACTTTGAAGTCTGCATAGAAATCTGCGAGTGCGGTAATCATCAGGTTAGTTTGATGAAATCCCTGTGTCAGGATCGTGGTTCCCTCTCCGGAAAAGGTTTCACTCACGGGTTCCCCAAGGGTCCAGCTCAGCTGGGCCGAGGAAGTGCTAAAATGGTCTCCCGCCGTAGCGATCACCTCCGGGCTGAGTGATTGGCTGTAGCTCCAAGCACCAGCGTACAATAAGCTGAGAAATAGCAATAGCGCTTTCTTCATAGAATATGGGTTAATGCAATAATGTGCCTACTCTTTACAGGATTTTCGGCTTCCTCCTATTTTTGTTTCTCTGAGCATTTTAAGCTTAGCAAGACTTCAGCAATTTTCTCAGTCCCGTCAGGGGAAATTGCTAAAGTGGCTTGGTCGATAGTTTGGAAAATCTTTCTTTCCATTTATCTCATATTTAGATGTCCGAGACGAGCTCTGCTCGTTCGCGGTCTTACGCAGCGGGCTCC
>CAJXUM010001240.1 GCA_913060855.1 uncultured Lewinella sp.
GCAGCGTCAGATGTGTATAAGAGACAGACGCCAGGCAGGCTTCCGCCTTCCAACTTCCATTTTTCAATATCGTTTTGCTCATTTCTGGCGAATTTTCAGACGTGAACACTTTACATAAGAAATTACTGATCCTTAATGGGTATGCCCATCTTTGGCATGATCGGCTTGTGCCACGTAATTCATATTACAAACAGGACATTTTCCTTCAGCCTCGCTACCGCTACCTTCGCAATGCATAGGGCAAACGTAAGCGGCAGTATAGGCAGTGCCTTCTCCGTGAACGGCTGCTGCATGCTCTCCATCGTCATGGCTGTGATCTCCATGCTCTTCACCATCATGATCATGTCCAGCGTGCTCATCATGCCCCTCATCATGATCATGGTCACCATCTTCATGGGTATGTTCTGCATCACCATCATGAGAATGGCTACTATTTCCGCAAGAGAAGATAAATAAGGATAAACTGAAAAGTATGGCGGCTACGCCGATTGACTTAAATGATTTCATATTAAATAATTTTATGGCTGTAAAAGTAGTTCAAGTAATTGTATCGTGCAATAATAAAAGTTAGCAGTTTGATCTGGCCTCCTTGTTCCCTTAAAGAAGTACCTACTTCAACGGCAGTAAAAACGATAGTAGTACATTTCCTGCCTTTTCCTTCCATTTAGCATAGCTCGATTTGATAAATAGTCGATGACCGGACAAAACCTGATCATCAGGTTTACTACCAGTGGCTTTAAACTTATTTTCTATTGATCCTTGTCTTGAATTTACGCGCTTGCTTTTTTCAAATCTGCCAAATAGGTCTTAGATCCTAAATAGAATAAAACCAGAGAAATACCACTACTAACAAAGGTGATACAAAAAGCCCAGCGTAGACTGAGGTTGCCAAATTCAGGAATGAGATAATCACTCAACAAACCTACGCTTAAAGGACCAAATCCTAAGCCAATCAAATTGAGTACAAAAAATAGAATCGCCGAAGCCAAGGCTCGCATCTTAGCATTGACCAAGCTATGCGTGATAGCTAGCACGGGGCCCATGTAGATCGCTGTCAAAGCAGAAGTGAAGAAGCTGGCGATAATCACAAAAGTCACATTATCACTGAAAAATAGAATAATGGCAGGGAGGAAATTGATGATGGAAGCCAGTATAGGCATCCAGATATACCAACGTAGGTCTTTTTTTCGAAAGCGATCGGCAAGGTATCCACCTAGGAAGGTTCCTAAGCCGCCGCCAATTCCCAAGGTAAGGCCCAAGGTAATACCTGCTGTGGCGATATCCATACCATGCACTCGCTGCAAAAAGGACGGCAAGAAATTACTAATACCATAGGTGACGAAGGTGTGAAAACCACAGGCAAAAGCGAGGTACAGGAAGGTCGGCATTCCCATTAAGGTTTGCAAAACGGCCTTGGCGGAAGGAGTATCCGTGATACTTCCGCTGGGGTCCTGTTGTCCTTTGGTCGGTTCTTTTACGGTGAAATATAGGATGAGCGCTAGCAGGATCCCCGGTATGCCCAGCGCATAAAAAGCAATACGCCAACCATAGAGCTTAGCTATGATTCCGCCTACAACAAATCCCAAGAGAATCCCGATATAAATCCCTGTGGAGTAAATGGCGAGAGCCGTAGCCCGTTTTTCTGGTGGGAAATAATCGGAAATCATCGAATGAGCTGGAGGACTTCCCCCCGCCTCGCCAATACCTACGCCAACTCGGGTAAGGAGTAGCTGCACGAAGTTTTGTACACTTCCGGAAAGGGCAGTCATGGCGGACCAAATAGCCAAACTTATGGCCACGATATTCTTACGATTGCCCACATCAGCTAGCCGAGCGATGGGAATGCCCAGCATGACATAGAGGGCCGCAAAGGCCAGGCCAGTGAGTAAGCCCAACTGGGTGTCACTCAAACCCAATTCTGCTTTGATTGGTTCCTGTAAAATGACCAGAATCTGTCGGTCAATAAAATTGAAGGTGTAAACAATGGTAAGTATTGCGAGTACAAACCACTTGTAGCGTTCGTTGTCCTTAGTCATGTTGGCTTTGCTTTTGTAGCCAAGTAAGATACAATGAACTTATGTAAATTGGACATACTACTAGACATTTGCTGTTGAGGGGGTGCAGGATGCCACTTGTACCTTCAAAAGAATGGCCCATAAGAGATCGTGCCGTCAAGTACGAAATGTGTGCGGACTATACATGGATATATGGCATACCTAACGGCATGCTATGAGCTTCTCCGCGTCTATTTCTATCAACATTTCATCCCTAAAGAAATTTGGCGGATTACCCTGACGGCTATAGTACCAGTCTACCGGACTGGTAGGTTTTTCACCAACACCGATCTCTGGATTAGTGATTGATCGTTAATGGATCAAGACTCGTATTTCATAAAATGAAACGTATCAAATTAGCCTCATATCATGATTTGAGGCAGACCCATAGGTGTTGAGTCGCAATAGCCTCTGCTTGACAGCATCTTTGTGAAGTCAATCGGATTATTGAATAACTTAAAACTAAAACTGATGAAATACATATTGGGCTTGTTCTTGCTATTCACCTTACAATTAGGTACTGCACAAGTAAAGGGCAATAAAGAAATAACCACCAAAAGTTATTCCGTAGAGGGACTGACTAATATCCAAATTCATTTGTACGCCAAGATAGAAATTGATGCGGCTGCCCCAGCAGGAATGACGATCACCGCTGATGCCAATTTATTGGATTGGATCGACACCGAGATGAATCAAGGACAATTGGTCTTGGGGCAGAAAAAATGGATACAGCCGAGCCTGTCTCTTATACACATCTCCGAGCCCACGAGACCGAGGCTGATCTCG
>CAJXUM010001241.1 GCA_913060855.1 uncultured Lewinella sp.
TTCGTCGGCAGCGTCAGATGTGTATAAGAGACAGGCCCTCCCTTCCACGTGCCCACCCAAAGCAAACTATCACCTTCTATTTGCATCGTTTGAATAAAATTATCGCTCAGTTGCGCTTCAAAGTAGCGATTAAACCATAATCCCCCTGGACCTTCCACCACCTGATAAACCCCGTTATTAGTACCCAACCAAATCGTCCCATCTGTTTGCTCGACGATCGACCACACTTGTCGCAGCTCATCTGCTAACAAATTAGCATAAATATCAAATTGGAGGTCGCCATCATTGTTGGACACAAACAGCCCCATTCCACTCCCTACCCAAATTCGCCCCTGCTGGTCTTCATGAATCTTCCAAACCACTGGAGACGTGATTTGAGCCGCATATTGGTCATTGGGTAGGATCTGTTCCCTGCGGTTTGTCTCGGGGTCAAGCCGGAACAAGCCATGATAAGTACCATACCAGATGAAACCCTGACGATCCTGTTGGATAGCAAGTACAATGTCGGCTTGTTTTTCATCAATACCGATATTAGCGCGAACACGCTCGAACTGATCCTTTTCTGGATGATAAACGTTTAGCCCTTGGCGAGTACCCACCCACAGACTGCCATCTCGCGCTTCGTGCAAAACTTGAACATAATTGTTACTAATACTATGGGTATCTCTGGGTAGATATCGGTATTCGATGAGTTGCGTACCGTCATAGCGTCCCAGCCCATCGGAAGTCCCGATCCAAAGAAAGCCTTGTTGATCTTGGCAGACAGCGGTAACACTGCCGTGTGGGAAATTATCGACTGAGAAATGCTCGAAAGAGCGAAATTGAGCGAATAGACCAGCGAGTTGGAAAAAAGTCAAGCAGTAAAAAAGGCAAAGTCCCTCCCCCATTATTGGCCGATGACCAAGGAATATTTTGCCGTTTATGTGCTGGGATAGGTGGAAAAACATATGACTCTAAGGTAGCAATAATTGCCTATTAGGATACATTATCGGAAACACTGTCCCCTTTGTTCATTTTGGTTTTGTCATTAGTGTCAACTTATTGGATGAGCAGCTGCTACCCATTGCTGATTCCAATTGCCAAAGATGGGATATCCCCTTCTTGGTGGCTCTAGTGTGTGATAGTAAGTACGATTTGCTATTTTACCGGGTCTTCGTCCATGGAAAAGGGTATAGCTGATTACCTTTCCATTTTCATCGAGCACCATGTCCGTCACTATCCCCACATGCATAATCACGTGATTTGGTTTAGGGGTTAGCAAACGTTCAATGCTAAGGTCATTGTACACCTGGCCAGACTTGCCATAAAACATGATGGTTCCCGGACGAATCAGGTTTTTTTGTGCCATTGGATTGTTGATAACCGTCAGCAAGCCTTCTTTATTATACCACTCAGCCAATGCAAGTGTAGATCGAGCCTCATTGACATCTGGTTTCTTGGTTTGATCCGAGATAGAGTTTAAATAATTGAGAACCCGATGTACGATGCCTGAAGCGTCGCTCAATTTTTCGGGGTCATGATTGTAGTAAATAGAGTCTTCCTCGAGTTTTTGCGCATAGATGCTAAGTTTTCCCCAAGTTTTTTTATCAGCACTCGAATGGATATTTGCTACGTTATCGCCGATAACTTTAGCTGATTTTTCATCGACTGTCTGTACTAAAACCGCAACCTCCGCTTCTGCTTGTTCTGCTTTTTCTTCTGCTTGTTCGACTTTTTCTTTTTCTTTTGTTAAGTCATCTAAGGCCTGCCTGGCCATGTCTGCTTGCTGATTGGCCATGTTTGTTTGATGAATAGAGAATCCTAATAATCCTGAAATAACAATCACCACTCCGATTGTTGCCAGCCTTAATTGAGCTGAACGCCGTTGCGCTTGTCGACTTCGATTAATATAAACCTGTTGTTCTTGCGAAATTTTCAAATGGGTCAAGAATGGTAAGATAGTATCCAGGTCATTCTGACTCAAAAAGTTCTTTTTACTCTTTCCATTATCAAGATAGAGTTCATGCCGTTCTTGGAGGAGTCGCTCTACTTTCCTCACCATCTTTTTTTCTCCAGACATCTTTTCAAGAATCTTTTTGGCGAGAATATCGTGGTAGATTTCGATCTTCATAGGATTACTTTTAGGAGTAATAATTAGTCTTTACTCAAGATTCTAATAATTCGCATTTCATGAAAACGATCAATACAATAATCAATCACCTCTGCAGATAACGTCTGCCCTTTATCGCCGAGCAAGTCTTCCTTCAATTTGTCAACGGATAAACTCCTTTTGGTACCATCATCTGTAACTAATCCGTAAAGAATATTCATTGGAACTCCCTTCTGAGTAACCAGGTTTTTCTTTTTTAGTTCCAATTCCATAATAGCAACCTGCTCTTCCAAAAAATCGGAAAGTACATCTTCTATACCTTGGGTCTTATGTACAAGCGTATGATCAAATCTTACTGGTCGACTATCACCATCCTTTTTTATTCGTTTCAAATCATTACGGTACAATCGGTCAAGGTAAATCTGGAGATTAGCTAGTTCGATTTCTTTGGATTTACCTCGTAAGTTTTCTAAGATAACTTCACTGACACTTGCCGAGTTGTCATCTGCAATGGGGTTCTCTTTGACTTCTATTTTAGCATAATCAATAGTGCCCTCGATCACTTCTAGTAATTGCTCTTGTGTCATTTTTTCAACTCTTAGGCGATTGTCGAACAAGGTAGGGACATATCGCTCAAAGTCATGAAGATAGGCAATCCACTCTTCCCTAAAGATGAGTATGACCTTGGCTTGGAGTCCTGATTCTGTCTCTTATACACATCTGACGCTGCCGACGAAGAGGATAGTGTAG
>CAJXUM010001242.1 GCA_913060855.1 uncultured Lewinella sp.
AATCAATGTAGCCCTAGAAGTATTTAAAGAAAACCTTTTTCACGCGATTCCAGTGGTAGATAACGACGAACTCACAGGTATAGTTACGACTTACGATATTATCAAGACATTGAGTGAAGATAAGGCGAATATAATTTAATCCAAATGAATTTAATCCAGTTGATTGGCGTAGGGGATAACAACTACAATAATCTAAAAGAGAATATTGCAGCGCTGTTGTCAAATCAAACCTCTAAGAGAGATGTAGTCTTAGAGGAAGTAAATGATATTGATACGATAATGGAGTTCAATCTCAATTCGATTCCAGCCCTGGCCGTCAATGGTAGGATCATATTTGAGCAGAATGCAAGTCTGCTCACCAAGGAAAGACTTCGGGAAATCATTGCACCTTACATTCGAAGAGTGAATATGAAAAACATATTGGTACCGACGGATTTTTCGGAGGTAGCAGGAGCTGCCTTTGATTTTGCCTACGACTTGGCAGCTACTAATAAAGGCTCCGTGAAAGTCATCCATGTGAGTCATCCATCCTTTGATACCGCCAACCCGATGGGAACCTATATTCCCGGTAGCTTTGAAGGGATTAAAAGGGAGCAACTCGCTCAGTTTTTGAATAGAATCCCGAGCGAAGAAGACCGCAAGGATATAGCTGAACCTATTTCATTGACTAGTGAAGTTGTGATAGGATTTGCTAGCGAGGAGATCATCCGGTATTCGAAGGAAGCGGATGTAGATATGATTGTGATGGGTACCACAGGGGAAGGCGGTTTTTTGAATAAGCTAGTAGGAAGTGTTTCTTCCCGCGTAGCCCAGCAAGCTTGGTGCCCGGTCATGCTGATTCCAGAAGGCCATAAGAAGACTAAATTTGACAATATTTTGTATGCCAGTAATCATCAAGCTATCGATGAGGTGATGATTAGGGAAATGATCGATTTTGCCTTGCTACACGAGGCGAATATCCACCTACTGCATGTCAAAGAAAATACAAAAGCCAATTTCAAAGTCATCCAAAAGGCATTTGAACAAATTGCTATTACCTCAGCACCTAACCTAAGTTACCAGTACACCATAGTGGAAAGTAAATCCGCCTATCAAGGTATCCAGCGATATATCCAAAAGAATGATATAGATCTAATGTCTGTGGTGACTGCTCACCGAGGCTTTGTAGAAGATTTGTTTCATAAAAGCTTAACCAAAAAACTGGTTTTTAACCTCAATATTCCACTGCTGGTCATGCATTGGGATCAATAAGAATAAGTCTTCGAGTTATGGCATTCCAAAGATCCTTCCTTCGGGAAGAATCGGAATGCCAATTCGTTATAGCTCTATTATACTTTAAATACGTAGCCATGAAAAACATATTAGTACCTACCGACTTCTCAGACAATGCTTTCAATGCCTTATCATTTGCGATTGCCATTGCCAATCGCTCTGGGAGTCATATCACTTTGTTATATGCCTATCAAGTATATCGACCCACTGGCGCACTGGTATCTGTAGAGCGCTATATTAGGGAAGATGCGGATTCCGATATGGATCAGTTATTGGATAAAGCCCGAGCACAATTGATGAATGGTGCGACAATAGAAGGTGTAGCGATCAAAGGAAAGACAATCGAGAGTTTGGCCAAAAAAGCCGATCACGGTGGTTTTGATCTCATTGTTATGGGAACACAGGGAGCCACAGGATTGAAAGGTGTATTTATGGGCAGTACCACCAATGGCGTGATACGAAGTGCTAAAACACCCGTTTTAGCCATTCCTAGCGGCTGCAAATTCATGGCTTTTCGTCACATCGCTTTGGCGATGGATAGTAGGGAGCTTGGCAAAGACATAAGCCTGCAACCTTTGATTGATTTGGTGAAGGCTTACGAGACCAAGTTATCTATCTACCATAAGACAGAAGGAGAGGATGACCAAGGTGTCGATCCGGCATTGGCCTATTGGCTGGACGGGGTTGAATATGCGCATCACTTTGATTTTAGCGATGATAATATCAATGAAAGCATCGGGTCGTTCCTGGAAGACTATGATGTTGATTTGTTGTGTATGATTCACCACAAGCGAGGTTTCCTAGAGGGACTTTTTCATCAAAGTGTTACGAGAAAGGAGGCATTTACAACAGATTTGCCACTGCTCGTTTTACAGGATCTGTAAATAAAGTAAAGCAATAATAAATATGGAGCTTTAGCCCAACGGTAGTCCTAATCGATTATCCGTTGGGCTTTTAATGTTCCGATAGGTCGTATTTTACTTCAAACCGATCGTTATATTGTTAAATAATTAGAAGACAGAAGCGCCTTGTTTGATATAAATCTACCAATCTGTCTTCTGTCTTCTGTCTTCTTATATGATCTGTCGTATTAGATCGATATCAAATTAAGATTCAGGAATAAGTAACAAGGGGAGGTGTGACTTATAGGCCATCTTTTTGGTATTGCTTTTGTGCCAATACTGTTCCAGTTTGCTTCGTTTGGGAATCATCATGGCCAATAAATCAATGCTGTGTTTTTCTACAAAAAAATCAAGCCCTTTTTCCACATTGGGTTCACGCACCATATTGACTTTTTGCTTCATGACGGTGCTAGAAGACAATTCCCATACTTCTTCTTTGTTATCAAAAAGATCGTAAGGCATGGTGTTTACATAGACCTGCTTAATTTCTGCATCTAGCTGCTTGGCCAGGTCAGCCAAGTAATTCAAGATGGGAGGTTCGTTGCCGGTTATAGCGGTGGCGAAAGCGATCTGTTTAATAGCCTGAAAGGCACAGCCTTCGGGTATGACCAATATAGGAACTGTCTCTTATACACATCTGACGCTGCCGACGAAGAGGATAG
>CAJXUM010001243.1 GCA_913060855.1 uncultured Lewinella sp.
CGTGGGCTCGGAGATGTGTATAAGAGACAGATATAGATACTGAGATCAAGCGATTATCAGAAGCTGATCAAGCTACTATGAAGGCAGGCTTAGCCAACTTTGACCAAATGTTTGAGCAGGTATCTGCTCCCTGGTTTCGTTTCTTCCTAGCCTATGATCCAGCTCCTGCTATCCAAAAAATGAGCTGCCCCGTATTAGCCATCAATGGTGACAAGGATTTGCAGGTAGATGCTGAGCAAAACCTACCAGCCATTGAAAAGGCATTGAAAAAGGGAGGAAATAAAAACTATGAAATTAAGGCCCTGCCTAATATGAATCACTTGTTTCAAACCAGTACAACCGGAAATCCCGCAGAATATGCTCAGTTGACCGAGACTTTCTCTCCGATCGCGTTGAACCTAGTGAGCGATTGGCTGAAAAAGACCTTGAATAAATAGCCTTTATGCCTTCCACTAAAGCAAAACTCTTTTGGACACTCCAGGTCCTCTGTTGGCTAATCTTTACGCTAGTCAACGGAGGATTGAATGGCCTTGTCGCCGGCAGATGGAGTGTCGTAATCATCAACTCGTTGGTGGGAGTGTGGGGCTTTGTAGCTACACTGGCTTTTAGGCGTTTTATTCACCGAAAGGGCTGGAAAGATTATACCTTATCTCGATTGGTTGGTCCAGCCTTATTGGGTATTGCAGTAGTTTCCTTGATCTGGATAGGTACCAGTATTCTTAATGCCTATTTATTGGCCCCATTGCTCGGTTTACCACGCCTCTCTATTTTGGGGATGTTTATTGGCAGCATGATTTCGGGATTATTGATTACTGCTATTTGGACGGTTTCCTATTTTTCCTATCATTTCTTTCGAAAGTATACCCAGTCAGAAATTGAAAAATGGAAACTTCAGGCTACATTGAAAGAGGCACAATTAGCCGGTTTGCGAACGCAAATCAACCCCCATTTCATGTTTAATGCCCTCAATAATATTCGGGCCTTAATACTGGAAGATGGTCACAAAGCTCGCTTGATGCTGACCCACTTGTCCGATTTGCTACGGTATTCTTTGGCTGAAACACAAAACGAAAAGGTATCCCTAAAAACGGAGTTGGAAACGGTAGACTATTTCATGGCTTTAAATAGCATCCAGTTTGAAGAAAAATTACAATTCCAGGCTGTGGTAGAAGAAGGGCTAGAAGAGGTCAAAATCCCTCCTATGCTGATTCAACTAATGATTGAAAATGCCATCAAGCATGGTATTGCTCATCAAATGAACGGAGGATTAATTCGATTATCCATTCAACGGCAAGCCGAATACCTTTCTATTAGCGTAGAAAATACCGGCCAATTAAGTGAGGTGGCTAGCAGCAATGGCACGGGAGTAGGTATTAAAAATATCAGGGAGCGTCTGGCGCTAATGTACAATGGGAAAGCCCAATTCAATTTACAACAAAAAGAGGATAAGGTAGAAGCAATCACGCTGATCCCGATTTGAAAGGTTATTGAATTTCATTTTTTTTATGAGAGCAATTATTGTAGAAGACTCAAGGCTAGCCCGTAAGGAGTTAAGCACACTGCTGGCAGTGCATCCCCAAATCGAAATTGTGGGAGAGGCGGCCAACGGACAAGAAGCGCTTGCCATCATTCCAGCCTTAGCTCCAGATTTGTTATTTCTAGATATACAAATGCCAGGTATGGATGGGTTCACCCTCCTTGAACGACTGGAACAGGTTCCTTTCGTCGTTTTCACTACGGCCTATGATGAATATGCTGTGAAATCTTTTGAATTCAATACGCTCGATTATTTGCTAAAGCCTATTCATCCCGATCGCTTAGCATTGACCATTAAAAGGATAGAGGAAAAAAGAGAAAGCCAGGCCACTCCAGCCGGCGAACTCATGAAAGAAGATCATCAGATTTTCGTGAAAGATGGTGAACGATGCTGGATCGTCAAACTGGAACGCATTAGATTGATGGAGGTGTATGGCAATTATACGCGCATCTACTTTGAGGACAATCGGCCTATGATTTTGAAATCCCTCAATCATCTAGAAACTAGATTGGATCCTCAGCACTTTTTCCGAGCAAACCGACAACAAATGGTAAACCTGAAATGGATTGAAAAATTAGATCCCTGGTTGAATGGTAAGCTTAAAATCACTTTGAGAGACGGCGAGGAAGTGGAAGTTTCACGCCGACAAGCGACTAAATTAAGAATATTACTTTCTTTCTAGGTAAGGGTGAAATGATAAACTTCCATTGTACGATCCCTGCACCTATAAAATAATCTACAAATGACAAATATAGATTACAGAGAAGTGGCTCCACCAGCCACCAGCTTAGAAAAACAATTTAAGCTCGTCAACACGGTATTAATTATAGCAATGGTAGTCTATGCCATTACCAATTTCGCAAGCCTGCCAGCAGAAATTCCGATGCATTTTAATGCGATAGGCGAAGCTGATGGTTGGGGAAATAAAGCCATAGTATTTGTCATGCCAGGTATTTGTATCTTCTTATTTTTCATGATGAATATTATCGGCACACTAAAACCTAGCAGCTATAATTTTCCCGTACCATTAACGAAAGAGAATGCTAAACGGCAAGTCGAGCTAGCCCGAGAAATGATGCAGGGGCTCAATGTAGCCATCTTTGCTATGTTCTTTTATATTCTATGGCGTATGGTGGCAATTGCTAAAGGCGCTACTGGCGGATTGGGGACCGGATTTATGATCTTTTTAATAGCCTTAATCTTCGGTATTTTGGGCTATTATATGTACTTGGTCAATAAGGCTAAGTCTGTCTCTTATACACATCTCCGAGCCCACGAGACCGAGGCTGATCTCG
>CAJXUM010001244.1 GCA_913060855.1 uncultured Lewinella sp.
AGCGTCAGATGTGTATAAGAGACAGCTTCCCTAATCCAACACAGGGTCAAATTACATTGAACTTCAATTTGAGCCAAACAAGCAAAGTTCAGCTTTTGATCACGGATACAGCTGGAAGACTCATTAGACAAGAGGAAATGACCTTAGACCAAGGTTTACAGCAAAGAGAAGTAGATGCCAGTCGCTTTGTGCCAGGTATTTACTTTGTACATCTCATCACTAAAGGTGAACGAGTAGCTAAGAAATTTGTAGTGCTAAAATAAGTAACATCTTAAATCTACGATAAGAGCCAGTCTAGTGCGAATCGCGCTAGACTGGCTTTCTTTTGCCCCCTTCCTTCCTACCTCATCAGGAAATAAAGAAAAGAAATTCAGCTAATTCTTTTTCTTATATGTTTTTTTTATATTTTTGTAATGCAATTTTGAAACACATCTGTTTTCAAATTGCAAGGTCTCATCTCAAACGTTCCACATTTCATTGATCTAAAGAACGTTTCACTTTTCCACAACACAATACCAAACTACTCAACAGTAAGAATTCACGCCTATTCGGGCTGGATATGAATGGTCTTTAAGAAAGCACATTGAACAACACCTAAGCGGAAGATTGATCGACAAATTGGCCTTAAGCAGGCCGTCGAGCAGCATTCTGATTGTGCATTTTTTAATAAAACCATCCCGCAGTTATGAGATTACTCGTACAATCTGTATTCGTAGCATTACTTTTCATTGTAACACCTAGTCATGCCCAAAATTTCTACTATGCGCCAGAAGGTAAAACCTTTCTACCCGTTTCTAAAAGTAAGATCCTCCTCAAATTTAACAAGGGTATCTCCTTTGAGCAACAACGCAACTTTCTTTCTAAAGAGTCCTCTTTATCTCCCATTTCTCAAGAACAAGTCTTACCCGCTCCAAACTTGACTTTAGTGGACCTAAAAGAACCCCAAGATGAAAAAGCGTTGTACGAAATCTTAGCCCGATTAGAAAGTTACTCAGAAGTGCTTTTCGCACATCCGTTTCTTCAACACGAAGATGGCACACTGCATGGAATTACAGATCAATTGATTGTCAGAATCAGTGATCAAAAAGAGGAAGGTCCCATGCGCTTCTTGGCCGAAAACTACGGTGCAAAAATTATCAAACGTAACGAATTTGATCCCTTACAATACCATCTGCAGGTAGATAAATCCACGGGCATCAATCCTTTAGCCATAGCTAATAGCCTTTATGAAACAGGTTTATTTGAATTTTCTGAGCCCGATTTCCTACGTTTAATGAAACGAATGAATACCAGCGATGCTTTTGTCAACCAGCAATGGGCATTGAACAATGATGGTATCAATACGAATCAGTACGGAGGCATTGCTGAAGCCGATATGAAGGTATTTGAAGCTTGGGAGTCAACAACTGGTTCTTCTGAAATCAAAATCGCCATACTAGATGAGGGAGTAGATCTCAGTCACCCTGACTTGCAAGCCAACCTACTTCCTGGATATGATGCCACGGGCCAAGGTAGTGCAGGTGCACCAAGTGGAGATGATGCCCATGGTACGGCCTGCGCAGGTATTGCCGCCGGTGTCGGAAATAATGGAATAGGTATAGCTGGAGTCGCTTCTGGCTGTAAAATCATACCCCTTAGAATAGCCTATAGCTCAGGTAGCAACTGGGTAACGTCTAATAGTTGGATTGGTAATGCCATTAATTGGGCTTGGCAAACAGGAAATGCTGATGTACTAAGTAACTCCTGGGGAGGAGGAAGTTCTTCCTCTGCTATCAATAATGCCATTACCAATGCCATAAATGATGGTCGAGGAGGCTTGGGTTCACCCGTTTTATTTGCTGCCGGGAATGACAATGGGGCCAATAGTTACCCAGCCACCTTTGAACCAACCATTTCAGTCATCGCCATGAGCATGTGTAATGAGCGGAAATCTCCTACTTCTTGCGATGGCGAAAATTGGTGGGGTTCTAATTATGGAACCGGCGCAGATGTCGCGGCTCCAGGGGTAAAGATCTACGCTACAGATATATCTGGCGCTGCCGGCTATAATAGCGGTGACTATCTTTCCAATTTTAATGGAACGTCCTCTGCCTGTCCCAATGCCGCAGGCGTCATGGCTCTGATTCTATCCGCCAATAGCAATCTGACCGAAACTCAGGCTAGGGCTGCACTTGAAGGGACTTGTGATAAGGTTGGAGGTTATACTTATGTAGGAAATGTAATTGGACAATCAGCAGGGAGTTGGTCTCTGGAATTGGGGTATGGGCGAATAAATGCGGCTCAAGCTATTGCCTCGTTAGATTGTAGCGAATGCCTGCTCTGCACCGATGGGATATTAAATGGCCAAGAAACCGGTATTGACTGCGGAGGTCCACTTTGCCCCACTTGCCCTACCTGTGATGATGGCATCCAAAATGGTGACGAGACAGGAATTGATTGTGGTGGGCCAGATTGTGAAGTTTGTGCCTGCTTTGCTAGCCCCTTAAAATTAACTATAAATTTTGATCATTACCCGGAAGAAACGAGTTGGAATATCAGAACACAAAGTGGAACTAGTGTAGCCTCTGGAGGCACCTATGGATCACAACCAGATCTATCCACCCTTATTGAGGATATAAATATTGGAGATGGTGAATATATATTCACGCTCAGCGATGCCTATGGTGATGGAATCTGTTGTAACTATGGTCAAGGTTCCTTTTCCTTAGAAGATGCTAATGGCGCAGTCATTCTTACTGGCAGTCAATTCCAGGCTTCTATTTCAGAATCTTTTTGTGCTTCGGTCGCCACTTCTACTCCTGTCTCTTATACACATCTCCGAGCCCACGAGA
>CAJXUM010001245.1 GCA_913060855.1 uncultured Lewinella sp.
GAGATCAGCCTCGGTCTCGTGGGCTCGGAGATGTGTATAAGAGACAGTGATAACTCAACCCCGTCTCCTCATCCCGTTCCATCCCTGTATAGCGGTAGCGTTTTGGACTAACCCCAACCCCCGACTTCCGTGCTCGGAAAGAGGAAGTCCCATAAGGATGATATTCCTCATAAGTGATCACCTCCGCATCCAGCGTGTCATCCACTTCCATAGCAGCAGAACCCAGGTGGTTACCCAATTGGTGCCGGAAATGTCGTAGGTCATTTTGGGTTGGCACTTTTCCATCCTTGAGGGTGGTGGTTTCTACCATGCAGATGCGGTTTTGGTCATCCATAATATGGAGAGTTTGCAACTCTTCACTTTTCTGGGTTTTCTGAGCATCCCATTCCCGATATATTTCATAGCCGCCTAGATAAATGCGCTCTTTGATGCCGCCGTCGTGATGGAATAGTTTCCGCACCCGCTGCCTGCCACTATCGTAGGTAAAAAACAATTCCCCGTTGCCGTTTTTATTGGCATGCACAAACTGGTCTTTGTAGTCCCAGGTCATGGTAGGCAAGTGGGGCAGGGTCATATTGCCATGCAGATCATGGTCGTAGAATGATTGCTTTTCTATGCCCTTGCCGCGGGTGGTGCTGAGTAGCCGGTTACTGTTGAATAAGTATTCATAAGTCCGCGTCCAACTGCCGCCATTGGCAATGTGCTGCATCTTGATCATATTGCCCGCCGGATCATAACGGTAGTATTGGCGGTAATTGCGCACTTCTCCGTCTGTTATGGGAATATGATCCAACAAGGGAACATCCTCATGTTCATGTCCGTCTAAAGCATTGTATCTTGATTCTCTGCCCGTAGCACATAAAAGCTGATACAGCGCATCGTAAGTGTACCGGTGCCGAGGCTCCACCATTTGATTATTAATGAAAATAATTGGTTGTGCCTCATCAAAAATCTCGGTGATATTGCCGACAGGATCGTAATAATAACGGATATTTTGCAGCACCTCGGTTCCGTTTTTCCTGCTAGTGTACAGGCTTTTTAAACGAAGCGTCTTTTCATCGTATTGATAATTGGTTTTTACGCCATTGCCATATTTAACGGCCTCCCGCTGGCCTTTGGCGTTGTAGTCAATATTGGTGACAAAGTCTTTCTCCACCTCCTTACCATTCAGTGATGGCAATTTGGCCCGCACTGTATCGAGCAGCCCTGCTTCGTTGTATTGATAGAAGGTGATGCTATGATCGGGAGTTGTGGTATCGGCCGGTCGATTCAGGGCATCATAGGTGATGGCCGTTTCAAATGCTTCAGACTCTAACCCCTCTAAATTGATATTGGTGAATAGGTTTTCAATTTGAGCTGCCGTCAGCAGGTCATAATTTTCCCAATTGGGAATGACGGCTTGCCAATCCGGATTGCTGTTTTTTAAGTTCACATAATCGACGTCAGCAAGCAATTGGTCACCAATTAATAGGTTACCCTTGAAATCAAAAGCTTTATTCCTTGACAGCCCTGCCCCGTCGAAATGAAGAATGAGCTGGCCTTTCAGGTTGGAATATATTGCCGGATCGATTCCATCGCCATATACCAATCGCTCTACTAGCAGATGATGCGCTCCCGAATCTATCCATAAATGCGTCGGACGTTGCAAATCGTCGAATAGGGAATAAGAATGTATGAGAATCGGTTCTTTTGATTCTTTATCTACCTCTTTGTAACTCCAGCTGTGAATAGGGTTGCCCAACACATTGACCAATGCCCAGCTCTCGCCGGCGTCCATGCTGTTTTGGTACAATTGCAGTCCGCCCATGGCGTAGCGGTAGGTCATCACCCGGTTGCCATGTTTTTCCACATCCTCCTCCTCATTAAGTGCTTGCCCTCTTAGGTTAAATGTTATGGCCTCGTCGGCATCTACCAGTCTTTCGCAATTCCTACCATCCCATATTTCGAGTGGATTCCCTTCAATGTCCTGAAAGGTGTGGGTAGGAATGAATACATTTACTTCGCTTTTCTCATTTTTATAATTTTCCCAATAGCGGTTATGGGCTATACCGACAAATGGACGCCCCAGGGAGTCCAAATGGGTGATTGATGGTGTGTCACTATGGCTAGCTGCTTTCTGAGCAGCTTGCTGTTTCTCCAAGCCCAAAGCGCCATCAATGCGATCTTGGTACCAACGGCATTCCTCCTCAAGAACCGTATCATTTTGATCATAGGTTTTTTGATACCAGGGTGAGAATTCCACCCTCGAAAAAGTGCCGTCCGGAAAATCTGTCTGAATGACTCGGGTGAGTGGGTCATAATGGATTACCGGCGTCACGCCCCATTCCCGCAGTTCATCTTCATCGGTGAAGCCATAGCCGCTATCAAAAAACGGCTCGTATTGTTTGACCGGCTTGCCTTTGTTGTTGAATAGAGTGCGGCCGTTGCCTACCCAGCGGTTGTGGGGATATCCTTCCGTTCCGGTGTCGATATAGACGACTTCGCCATTTTCGTTTTTGATAAGGGTTCCGTCTTCCTCCCGTTTGGGAGCCTTTCCCGCTTCGGCGGGTACCTTAGTCAGCACTTCCCTTCCAAAGCCATCGGAATAGACGATCGATTTTTGAATCTTGAGTGCTGCTCCTTCCTTGAGTTCGCGATAGTGCTGCTCTCGGCTCAATCCCAGTGCAAAGGTTGGTTCTTGATCGCGCTGCCAGGCAAATAAATCGTAGTGGAAATAGGTGGTAGCATTACCGAGGTAGTCCTCTGGGCTTTCCATGATTGATTGTAAATAGGAGTCCTCCGGATCTGTCTCTTATACACATCTCCGAGCCCACGAGACCGAGGCTGATCT
>CAJXUM010001246.1 GCA_913060855.1 uncultured Lewinella sp.
CAGCGTCAGATGTGTATAAGAGACAGATTGGGCTCATCGGAGAGGGTAAGGCTGTGAAATTGGGTGCCGCGATTTTGTTGGTGATGGCGAATGTCTTCCAGCACTCGCTTATCTACCTTGTACATAATAAAATCGGAAATGACTAGCACATCGGCATCTTCGTAATTCTCCGTTTGTAACTGCCGGACCGCTTCGTATAGCGGGAGTGAAATATCAGTACCGCCATAAAAGGACATGCCCAAGAAAGCCGCCAATTCGTCCATCGAATTGGAGATGTCATACAAGTCCAAGGTTTTGATGCCAATGGAGAAATTGATCAGATAAGCCCTTCGATTTTCCCTAATGGCCATTTTGAGAATACCCAAACATAAAGTTTTAGCCACCTGCTCCGGTCGACCACGCATACTCTCACTGGTATCTACGCACACAATGAAAGGGCCCTTTTCCTTCTGCCGAATTCCCTGCTGAATTTCTATCCAATTGTCTTTACTCTTGACCAACTTCTCTTCTTCATAACGGAAGCTCAATAAGCCTTTGTCGACATACTTTTTTAGAAAAATAGAACTGGTATCTTCATCCGCCAAGAGGCTAATTTCACTACTCAAAAGGTTGTTTAAATCATCGCTCTCATGAATGCCCACGATCTCGGCTTTCGAAAACTCATCTTTGACCCATTCTTGTTTTACAATGGTCTTTTCCAGCCGCCGTTCTTCGATTTCTATTTCCGCCTCTCGCATGCTACCGAGTAAGTCCGCCAATTCTTGCAGAGATTGCTCATCGGCTAATAAGTCATGGTATTTATTAAGGAGATCAAAAGATGCTTTTTGCCACAAAGAGCGCGACATGTCCCAGCCTAGATAGTCGGTAAAAGGGTTTAGCAGTTGAGTAAGCTGTTTGTATTCGGTGACCTTCGCCTCCATCAATTCGATAAAGGTTTCTCTTTCTTTTTCTAGCTGTTGCAATTGAAAAGCCAAGATTTTAGCATGCAGTCGGGCATCCCATTGGGCTAGGATATCAGTGAGTAACATCTCAATCTTTGGCTTAGCCTCCGGCGTCTTGGCCTTTCCTTTAGCCTCGTCGATGAGCTGCTGAAATTGGTGCCGGAAAAAGGGTATTTCAATTTCTTCTTTGCTATACTGCTGACTTAGGTAGGAAATCAAAATCGACCATCGGCCATAGAATACATGGAGGGGCGTAATCGCCCAATTCCCCAATCTATCCAGCTCTTGCTGATAAGGATGCTTTGTCTTTACTTTTTGATAGGTTTTGCGTAGCCAGCGCAAGGTGTCCAGGATAATACGCTCCTGTAGCATTTGCTGGTTCCCCAATAAATCATGGATATTGGGAATCGCAGCCAAGTCATCCAGCGCACTTTGGAAATATAGAAAGTAGTCTTCCTTGAGCGTAGGTAAATCCAGCGGAACACCCTGGAATTTATGCTGAAGGTATTGCACCAGGTATTGCCGCATCTTCCGATCCAGCAGCTCGCCAAATTCTATAAAGCGTTCATATTCAAGGCCTAATTTTTCACTAATCATGTCAAACTGGTATAGCTGAAATGAATCTTTTCCAATCTGAGCTTCAATTGGTCCAAGTCGGCTTTGACCTCCTCGAGATTGGCTTTGACGATGGCGGCATATTCGGCATCTACAAAAAGATTTTGGGTTAATAGCCGCCACTCCTCGGGCAATTCTGTTTTGATCTTCTGTTCTTGCTTATCGATATAGGCAGCCAATTTTTGATGTCTTTCGTCCCAAAACTGAGCCACCACCCGATGCGGTTTTTTATAGATATAGGCGACTTGCTCGGTCTTCTGCGTGATCAAAGGATAGGTGTAATCTATATCATTATATCGCACGATGACGGCATGTTGATCTTTGGCTTTTTTGGCATTAAGCCGGTTGACCAATTGGTAACCCTCATCGTAGAAGTTAGTGACCGAAAATTCTTCACTATTGAGTTGCCTAAATTGCTGGATCGTGACCAAACTCCCCTCAAACTGTTGATCATTTTTCTGAATCGCAAAATAAGTCTCATTAATAGCTTGTAACTCATTTTCGACCTGTGTGTGCTTGATCTTAATCTCTTCATTCACATCTTGGCTAAAATCTTCGATCTCGCTGCGGATCAATTGTAGATTGATGGCGAGTGTATAGCCATGTTGCCGTATGGTATCTTGGATGATATCGTTGATTCTGCTTTGCTGTTCGGGGCGGGCCCAGAGGCAGTGTCGCAATAGAAAGCAATCCATCAAATCCACTTTGCTTCTACCATTCAAGAAAGCGGAGGTGCGCAGCAGGCGTATGATTTTCTTCCAGCGACGATCATTGATGGTAAGAGAAAGTGCTCCTGCATCAGCCTGTTGCAATTCATCTAATTTAATCTTAATCACCTGAATACTGTTCAATACCTCAGCTGGGACTTCTATCTGGTCGATTTGCTCATCCCATGCACTCAGTTCTTTTTCTTGCAACTTTACTTCAGGGGGTATTCCATCCTCATACACATCTTTCGTATCGACGATCATGGATAAAAAGTGCTGAAATTGTCGAATATTATCTAACTCCAAGCGGATCAAGAAGCGATCCCAGATCGGCGCGAGATTTTGATTCGGCGGCGGAAGCTCATTAGAGGCGGTAATGATGCCTCTGATATTCACCTTCATGTCTTCCTGGCCATTCCGGTAGATTTTTTCGTTTAGAATGGTCAGTAGGGCATTTTGGATCGCTGGGCCCGCCTTCCAGATTTCATCCAAGAATACGACATTAGCCTGCGGAAGATAGCCGGTGGTGAGGCTGTCTCTTATACACATCTGACGCTGCCGACGAA
>CAJXUM010001247.1 GCA_913060855.1 uncultured Lewinella sp.
GAGATCAGCCTCGGTCTCGTGGGCTCGGAGATGTGTATAAGAGACAGGAGCTAATGACACTTGATACCTCAAAAATATATCAAGCTGCTAGGATTTCGTTCAGTAAATTTTCAGATTTTGAAAATGCATCTGATGAAGAAAAAAGACACCTACAATATTTGAGTTTTGTTAGCCCCAAAAATGAAAGACCTGCATCTGGATATTTTGTAGAGGCACTTGGCTGTGTTTCAGGATCATCTGCAAAACAAGCAACTGATGCATTAATTAACGAGTCAGTTGCTCATCTAAATAGTATTGATGAACTTAAGCCTCATTGTCGTGTTTTTCATAATGCGTTAATGGATTACTTGAATGATAAAGTTTCTGATAATGAGCCAGTTGAGCTATCTGAAGTAGGAGAGATATACCGGAAATTTATTCCTCCAAATAAAGCTGATGAAGCCGACGACTGGGTAGATGCTTTCGTTACTAAATTGAATAGTGAAGAGGTTGGTGTTCCTGATCAATTTGTACCTAATAGGCTAGTAGTTAAAAATAATACAAGAATTAAAGCTGAAGGTTCGGGATGGAAGGCGGAAATTGATCGACAGAAATTGGGGAATGATCCTGCAGCGGTCGTGTATTATGATGAGGAAAGTAAATCGATTACTTTGCGTGGTCTCTCTGACAAAATGATTCAAGAAATAGAAGAAATTCTTGAATTAAATGATGAGGATGAGTGAGATAATTTATGCTAGAGCAGCTGGTTAACTTATATCGCCACTGTGCAAAGTCCAACATTGAGGCTGGTATCTTTTCTGGTACGGTAAATAATCCTGAAGGGGTAGATGCGCTGCGTGATTTTCTGGATCATGGGTGGCAACAGCGCAATGTGGGTGACGTTGATAATTTAACTGCAAATGAAGTTTTTGTTCCTAATGAAGAGCCGTTACCTGAAAACACCCAGCAAGCAGATTTTTCAATTTCTCTGGCGGCAAATAGTTCAACTCGTTTTTATGAAGATGTTAAAGATCTGATTCGAGTTGCAAGGATCGAGTTAAGTCGCGGTTCCATACCTCGCGAGTATTTTCTGTGGAGATCTAATCTATATACGGAAGATCCAGGATACAAACCTCCTGATGAGTTGACTCAATTATCATTATTTATTAAAGGGTTTGAATCTCTATCCAATCATCGTGATGATACGAGAAATGGGCCTTTGAAGTTAATTTATGTTTGCCCATTGGACTTAAAAAAGTCACCAGTTGTTGTTCTTCCAATAAACTTGGACTCGGATATTGTAAGCTCTATAGCTAAGTTGGATCTTCAGCCACTGGATGATATTACGCATAATGCGAAGTCAGATGATATACATTTAGTTGCTAAGCAAGATGTATTCAGAACGGCTTTAGCTGAATTTCTATGCAGAAACAATTCTGAAGGTTTTGCGCTTCAATTCTTGGTGTCTGGTTGGGAAGCATTTATTGAAGAGTACCAAAGAGATTTAGCTACTTACCTTAGTGGGTTTTCCTTCCATAAAGCCAGGCGTGAAGTTGCTAATGCTCAAATGGAGATCGCTCAGAACTTCTCTAGTATTTCTGCTGACATAGGAACTAAAGCCTTGAGTGTGCCTGTCGCAGTTGTTGCTATTTTGGCTTTTCCTGATGAAAATTTGACTGTTTTGACAAGTTTAATCCTTGTGTTTGGCATGACGATAGCCAGCTACGTCATTTTTAAAACTCTAGAGGCACAGCACAGTCAATTTGAGTTAATTTGCCAGGGGAAAAACCTAACTCTTAATTCATTTGACGGTGATAAAAGATCTTTCCCTGATGATCTAATAACTGAAATCCAGGAAACTGAATCAAAACTTTGCCTAGATGAACAAAAACAACGAAGGTTGTTATCATTTTTAAAGTTTATTGCTTGGGCACCTCTTGTAGCGACTCTGTGTTATATTTATTTTACTTATGATGCAGGTGATCGAGCTATCAGGTCTTTATTAGAAATTGAGGAGTCAGTCAGTGGAACTGTGATAAGGGTTCCTGAAACTGAAGAAGAAGGTGCTGAAACGATGCCTGCTACTGATATTTCTCTTTCAGCTGAGAATGAAGTGCCAGAACAGCCAGAGGCGGTTGTAGGTGAAGAAATGCAAGGTTTGGAAGATGGACAACAATTAGACTCTTCAGAGCAATCACAAATAGATTCTGACTAGAATAGAATCCAGCGTCCCGCAAATTCCAAAATTTTGGCTTTGCGGGATTATTGCGGGACACGGTTATGAACAGTAATGTAAAGTCATGCCTTTAAGTGCAATGGGCGGCAATCCAAAATCATTTAAATCAATTGCTTAAGTGTAAATTCCCTGACTACGAATCAGGTGGTCGCACGTTCGAATCGTGCCGGGTGCGCCATACTTATTCTAAAAAGCCCGCTTAAAGCGGGCTTTTTTATGCCTCTAACTTTTCCCTTCATAAGCGAAGCGAACCCGCACAGGGCGAGACCCGGGGTGGGCAGAGTATTAAAGGTTCATGCCCATTCAATGCGATTACATTCACTGTACTACCTTTGGCTAGTTGCTAAACTTATGTATAGGATGTTATAAAAATCAGTAACTTATCAAAAATAACACTGAGCCATTGTTAGCAAGCTGTGGCTTCTTGCGCTGACAGCTGTGTCAGGGCGAAACAAGGAAGAACAATTATGCGAAATCGCCTGTTGGTCCCGGTTGTTGGAGCCATTCTCCTGGTCATGCTTTTTTTGGGCAGCGTTGCTTATATTGGTGCGCAAGTAGAGGCTGAAATTGAGACCTATGAATCTGTCTCTTATACACATCTCCGAGCCCAC
>CAJXUM010001248.1 GCA_913060855.1 uncultured Lewinella sp.
AGCCTCGGTCTCGTGGGCTCGGAGATGTGTATAAGAGACAGTATAAGGGGGTAAAGACTTGACTCACAGATAATTTATGGCACCTTTTTGGCATTTTATCTCATTTTATTGTATACTTGACTTCTTATATACTGCCTGGTAACTACTCAAAATTCGTATCAAATCTATCAAAGAAAACTTTTGCTTAGGTGTGACTTGATCTAAGAGCGCTTTTTCTATCGTTTCTAAATGTTTTCTTTTCCTGTAATGATTCCCCCATTCGGTTCTCAGATAGCTGAACCCATTAAGGCCATTTGGCCTTGCTTTACTTTAAGACGGATACACCTTGAAGTTGTTTAAAAACCAATTTTAAACAACTTCTTTAAGTATTAATAAACTGAACAAACAAATGCAAATTACGACTACTACGCTGACCTATAACTCAATTGGGTTATACACCCTATTAGTGATACTCCTCTTCTCCACGGCTTGTCAATCCTCCGAACAAGTAGATGCCAACGAATTATTCAAGCAATACTTTTTACCCGCCCAAAATGATGTCATTAATACAGCCGAGGGTGCAGCAGCGCAGCAGCTTCATGAACAAGCCTTTCGCCTCTATGATCAAGAGCGTTATCATCAGGCCTTACTCCTTTTTGATGAAGTACTCAGGGTAGATAAAAATCAAGATATTCTCTTTTTTAAAGCCAATACACTCTTAGTTTTGGGTCAGTACCAGTCTGCGTATCAGTTTTTTATGGAAATACCTGCTGATAGCCAGCGCTATATGGATAGCCAGTGGTATGCTGCCCTTTCTGCAATGAGGATGGGTGACAATGAAAAAGGCAAGCAACATTTGAAACTTGTATCCAAAACTAAATCTACCCACCAAGTGGAAGCGAAAGAACTCCTTCGTTTATTGGATTAAGGCCAAGAATTCTTCTTCAGTTAGTATTTGGACAGAGCCTAAGGCTTGGGCTTTTTTGAGTTTGGATCCGGCTTTTTCTCCGGCTACCAATATATTGAGCTTGGCACTCACTCCACTTACATTTCGTGCACCAGCAGCCTCCGCCTTTTCTTGCGCTTCTTTCCGACCCATGAGCTGTAGTGAACCTGTGAATAGAATAGTTTTGCCTGCCAAAGGCGCATCTTCTGCCACGATCCTGGGGCGATCTTCATCGGTCTGACTAAGATTGACACCTAGGCTTTCCATTTCTTCGAGTAATTGCACATTGGCAGGGAGCTCGAAAAAACGAATTACATTTTCCGCTACGATCGGGCCTACATCTTTGATATTAATGAAATCTTCCGCCGTCCAGTCTTTTAGGTCTAAAACGTGCTCAATTTCAGCGGCCAATAACTTAGAGACCTTTTTACCTAAATGGTGGATAGTTAAACTATGCAGTAGGCGATGAATCGGGTTTTGCTTGGCTTTTTCAATAGAAGCCTCTAATTTTTTCGCCGATTTTTCTCCAAAGCCTTCCAATTGTCCAATCTGCTCGTAATCTAAGCGATAGATATCTGGTAAGGTTTTTATCCAACCCAATTCGAAAAAGCGCTCCACAATAGATTTTCCTAAACCATCAATATCCATGGCGGGTTTGGAGACGTGAAAAATGATGCGTTGTAGGTCTTGTGCGCCACATACACAGCTAGGGCAACGCCAAGCTGCCTCTGTCTCCTCTCGAACCAAGGCGACCGGCGTGTCTGTCGTATTGATGGGACAGTTTGAGGGGAAGTTGATGACTTGTTCGGAGCCATCTCGGAGATCCTCAACGGACTTTACAATATAAGGAATCACATCGCCGGCTCGTTCTACCACTACTGTATCGCCTAATCGGAGGTCTTTCTCTTTGATAAAATCTTCATTATGCAAGGAGATAGACCCAATGGTCACACCGGCTAATGAGACAGGCTCCACTTTGGCCACCGGTGCAATCGAACCGATCTTACCTACCTGGTACTCTACGTGCAAAAGCTTGGTGGTGGCCTGCTTAGCCTTGAATTTGAAAGCAATAGCCCAGCGGGGATGATGATTGGTATAACCTGCTCGTTCTTGCAATTCTCGATCATTCACCTTAACGACCATCCCATCAATTTCATAGGGGTAACCCTCCCTTTTATCTTGCCATTCCATACAAAAATCAATGGCTTCCTGGATATTCTTGCACAGTTTTCTCTCCTTCCCTTCACTCGGCACCTTAAATCCTAAATCGGTCAGCAAATCAAGACTTTCCTTATGAGTGGCGAAGCTTCCCAATTGGTTATTCCCCGCCTCATCGGTGGCATAGCCAAGGGTATAGAGAAAGGCCTCCAGCCCACGTTTAGCCACTGCTGCAGGGTCTTTCATGCGCAGTCCACCCGTTGCCGTATTTCTAGCATTGGCAAATAGACTTAGTCCCGCTTTTCCGCGCTCTTTATTAATCTTTTCAAAAATATCTTTTCGTATTAAAACCTCTCCTCGAAGCTCTACTTTATGAATACCTCGTTTGGAAAAAGCGGCCTTTAGTGGAATGGATTTGATGGCCCTAGCATTATTTGTCATCTCTTCTCCTTTCACGCCATTTCCTCGGGTAGCTCCCCGGATGAGAAAGTCGTTTTCGTAAACCAGGGCTATACTTCCTCCATCAAATTTGGGCTCCACAGCGTAGGCAATCTCTTCTTCGACTTCTTTATTCAGTAATCGTTTGATTTGCTCATCAAACTCTTTCAAATCTTCGGCATTGTAAGAGTTCGCCAAGGATAGCATAGGCGTAAGATGGGCCACGGAATCAAAATCAGCGCTTAGATCCGTACTGACCCGCTGCGTAGGAGAATCACTGTCTCTTATACACATCTGACGCTGC
>CAJXUM010001249.1 GCA_913060855.1 uncultured Lewinella sp.
CGAGATCAGCCTCGGTCTCGTGGGCTCGGAGATGTGTATAAGAGACAGATCCTCTTCTGTGCCTCAAAAGCAAATCAGGTTTCTCCACCACTAGATTTCTTCCTATCGCTCATCAGCAAGGAAGAAAGAAAAAACATTCTAATCATCGATGAACCCTAAAACGTTGAAGACAGGCCGCTTTATCTGATCCGATTCAAATGCTCATCTACTTCTCTATTTTTATAGGTCGATTTGGAGATTTTCCCAAAAGAATAACGGAGTGAAAGTGTGATGGATCGGCGATCAATGATATAAGCCGATTCGGCATCGATTTGATTAATGGTGTAATTCTCTCGCAGTACCATCCTTCGAAAAATATCATCGAAAGAAAGTCCCAAGTGCAACTTACCGTTAATCGTTTTATTAATAGACCCGCCCACTATCGCGTAAGCATTTCGCTCAAATATCCCCTCTTGGCGAGCTGTTAATCCCCAAACAAAAGCGCCCAAGGTCCAGTCTTTAGGAAGTCGAAATTGATGATTGGAATAATAGTAGAGATAGGGTTTTGTACCGCCGATTACTGCTCGTTCATCTTTCACTTCATTGATGGAAAACAGGAGCAAATTGGTCATCGTCCAGAGCTGGTGAGTTATCGGACTAGTCAGCTGTATATTCAGGCCTCGTTCCTGTTGGAAATTTTGCGGTGACATGATGATTCGATCTACTACTTCATCATAATCCACACTAAAGAAAACCGGATTCTTACGCTCGTAATAGCTAAAGTTGAGGGATTGATTGCGATGCTGGAGGTTGAGCGACCATTCATTGGTGATGGTTGGTTGTAGATTGGCATTTCGAGTAAACTCAAGAAATGGATGGATAAAAGTTGAGATGGAACTCGCGTTGGAATAATTGGGGCGTCGAATAGATTTGGCATAGTTCAGCGAGAGGCCACTTAAACTATCGAGGGTAAAATTCAAGGTGGCTCTAGGAAAAAGAACGGTTTGTTTTCGATCGATTAGTAGGTCTGTCTCTTCTTGAAAACCACCTTTCACCGTAGCGGTCTCCGAGCGAAGGCCAAAGGAGTAATCCAGCCAGCTAAGTTCACCCGACAGCTGGGTATAGGCGGCGTAATTACGTTCTTCATAATCATAGTTTGACTGCCGTTCTTCCGCTGGATCTAAGAATTGAAAATCGAGGAAAGCGTCAGCACTGGCTTGGTAATAATTAAGCCCTATTTCCCATTTCTGCCCCGTTTCAAATGTTTTTTCAAAGTCCATTCTACCCGCCCAAACGTCTATGGTATATTTCTGGTAGCGCATCTGAGAAAGTTCCATGCCCATTTCATTGTAATCATTTGAAATACTGTTTTCCAGGTCACGCAAATAATTAGAGTATTGTATGCCCATGAACAAATTACTCTTGATGGGTTTCCATCTTTTGTTGTAGTTGAGATTGGAAGTAAAGAAATGGCGGTTTTCATAGCCATCCACAAAAGACTCAATTCGATCCGTCAGCGCGGCTTGCTTTAGGGTGGAGCTAGTCGTGATCGGCGCATGCGTCGTATGGGTACGGAGGTTCGCATTAACCGATAGATAATCGTCTTCACTAAGCTCATAATAAGCGCCACCTCCGATCACAAACTGTGGACGAGGGCCTGTAGACACAGAGGCCTGTTCCAGCAACACTTCCCGGGTAGGTATCGCCAGGAGATTGCGAATACTTTCCCAGGTACCAATCTGATTATAGCCGAAATTGGTTTTCAATTCCAGCTTATTCTTTTTCAAGTCTGCATTGAAGGTAGCGTAACTACTGAACCGCTGCCGCCAAGCCATCACCTCTGATAAATCCATTCGAATCCCATCAGAAAAATTCAGCTTACGAGTCACCAAGACCACGGCTCTACCATTGGCTTCATATCGTGCTGAGGGGTTGTTGATGACCTCTATACTCTTGATACTCTGCACTGGGATCGCATTGAGATCAGCGAGACTTATTCTTTGGTATTCTAGGTAGATTAAAGGGCTCCCTTTTCCTATAATACTAATGGATTGGCGATCTCCGCTCAATTGTACCCCAGGCAACATGGATAAGACATCTAAGGTGGTGGGTTGATTGGCAAATATAGAGTTATCAATGGTGACTTTCAGATTTCCATTTTTATTCACAATTGTATTTCTCGCCGCTGTTACGGTAACGCCATTTAGTAGTAAGCTTTGGGGGGTTAACTGGATCGATAGCTGTTGATCAGCCTCGATCCGCAGCTGTTCAAAATAGTCTTCATAGCCCAGCGCATTCACCCTTACAATATATTCACCAGCCGCCACATCCATCAATAAAAAATCGCCCTCACTAATCATCGTTTGTGCGACCAGCGCAGAATCTGAGGATTGAAGCAAAACGAGGTCTCCATAAGCCAGGGACTTTCCCTCTTCGATCGTCACCTTCCCCGCCAATTGATATTGGGCTTGCGCATCAATGCTTACTAACAATAAACTAAAAATGACGATCAAAAGCTTTTCCATCTAGGTGCTAGTTCTTGGTGATATGTAGTTGGATACACCATATTTTGTCAGTCGTTCATCTCATTTTTTTCAAAATCTCAATTTGGAGACAAAATGTCTAATCATATTAGGGATAAATGGGCCGAAACCCGATTTTTTTACTACATTTTGGCTTCAGAGCATGCTTAGACAGAGATGCTCTCATAGTAAGTCCACATTGTATTTTCTTTTTTGTTAAAATAATTGACCATGCTAAAAAAGTATATTCTATCTGCCCTTGTATTATTGAGCGCCTGTCTCTTATACACATCTCCGAGCCCACGAGACCGAGGCTGATCTC
>CAJXUM010001250.1 GCA_913060855.1 uncultured Lewinella sp.
CGAGATCAGCCTCGGTCTCGTGGGCTCGGAGATGTGTATAAGAGACAGTTGCTTGCCCGTTTTCTTAATTCCGATGCAAAAATAGATTGGATTCTGAATTATACTGTACGACCAATGACCGATGGCCCAGTGCAGTTAAGGAATGGGGATAGTAATAACGCAGGAAGTTTTTCTACAGATTACGTTGGAGGCAACTATCACTGGCCTGACGGCACCTATAAACCTGGCTCTTTCTCAGAAATGCCTGCACCACGTCGCGGAATGCCCGTTTCTTTGCCTGAGTTGTACAAATTACGGGAAGCCATCTTTCAGGATCATGTTAGCTATCAACAGGGACTTATGTACTTTCTGGCAAACGACACACAGGTTCCCGATACTTTACGCGAAAAAGTCAGCCAATGGGGACTCGATCAAAGGGAATTTCAAAATACAGGATACTGGCCCCATCAGCTTTATATAAGAGAAGGCCGTCGCATGGTTTCCAACTATGTGATGACACAAGCAAATTGTGAATCAAGAACAACAGTAATTGATGGTATTGGATTAGGTTCATACCCAATGGATTCTCATTTCTGTCAACGTGTGGCTATCGAAAAAGATGGCAAGATGATCGTGAAAAACGAGGGAGGCTTTGGACATGGGTGTCCGGGCCCATACCCTATTTCGTATCGCTCGATAGTTCCCAAAAAGCAGGAGTGCAGAAATTTGCTAGTGCCGGTCTGCCTTTCTGCATCCCACGCTGCCTACGGCTCAATAAGAATGGAGCCGGTTTTTATGATCCTGGGCCAGAGTGCAGGAACAGCTGCGGTATTGGCGATTGATGAGGGTGTTGCTGTGCAGGATATCCCTTATGAAAAATTGAAGGCTAGACTACTGAAAGACGGACAGAAATTAGAATATATAAATTAAAATGAAAATGAAATTCTCAATCATTCTAGGCATAGGACTCATGATCGCCGTGGGATGTCAAAACAAACAAGCCCAAGAAGCAAAGATCCCGCCAAATATTATTTTTATCCTGGTAGATGATATGGGCTATGGTGATGCAAAAGCATTTAATTCGGAATCAAAGATTTCTACACCCAATATCGACAAATTGGCCGCTTCCGGCATGATGTTTACAGATGCCCACGCTTCAGCATCTTCCTGTGTTCCATCTAGGTATGGACTGCTTACGGGCAGATATCCGTTTAGGGCGAAACATTTTAATTGGCAAACGGAACCAATTATTGAAGAAAACCGATTAACCATCGCAGGTATTTTACAAAAAAACGGATATCAAACAGGTATGGTTGGTAAGTGGCATTTAGGCTTTGATTATAGCGATTATGACAACCTTACTGGCGGACCAGTTGATCGCGGGTTTGATTACTATTATGGAATTAGTCGCTCACTCGATCAGAAGGACTATTATTATATTGAAGATAGACATGCTGTAGAGCCTCCAACAGAAGACATTGAAGCAGGAGAAGGATACGGTAAAAATGGATGGCAAGGTGCTTTTTGGAGAGCGGGGAAAGCGGCCAAAAATTTCAAACATGAAGAAGTGCTAAACACATTTACTCAAAAATCAATTGATTTTATTGAAGAGGCTGCTACTGATTCAAACCCTTTCTTTCTCTATTTAGCATTGGCTTCTCCGCATACACCATGGCTTGCTTCTGAACAATTTAAAGGGACTTCAGAAATTGGTGACTGGGGAGATTGGGTAGCAGAAAACGACCATGCCATTGGAAAAGTAGTAGAGGCTGTTTACCATAGCGGATTAAAAGAGAATACGCTTATTATTTTCACAAGTGATAACGGACCGGTCTGGTGGCCTATTGATATTGAAACCTATGGACATCGATCAACTTCAATATATCGAGGGATGAAATTTGATGCCTGGGAAGGCGGGCATAGAATGCCGTTTATAGCCAGCTGGCCTGGTGTGATAGAGCAAGGTTCAGAAAGTGCTAGAATAGTATCGAATACAGATATGTTAGCCACTTTTTCAGATTTACTTGGAGAACCATTACCAGAAGCAGCAGGTGTGGACAGTTACAGTTTTTTAGATGCTTTGTATAAAAGGGATGGTACTAAGCCTGTTAGGGAAGCTATTGTTGGAAGACCAGGCCATACAGAACTTTATATAAGAAAAGGAGATTGGAAACTTATAGGAGCAAACCAACTCTATAACCTTGCTACAGATCCGTCAGAACAAAAGAATGTTTTTGAAGATAATAGAAATATAGCTTTAGAGTTAAATGCTTTATTGGAGCGGTATAAAACGGAAGGAAGAAGTAGACCTCATTCAGATCTTATAAGATAAAAACATTGCCCGTTGTTCATTGGGTTTTTATATAAAAAAATCAGGAGTGTGGATTATAGAAGAATAGAATTATGTTGGATCAATCCAATTTGGAAAAGATTCTTGAAAGTAAATTACAGACTTGGTTTAATGTTATTGCTTGTAGTTACGATTACTTCAATTACTACATTTTTTTCCTGTACACAGCCCAAGCAAGCCGTCGATTATATAAACCCTTTTATTGGGGCAAGCACTAACGTAGAAGATGCCGGTGCTTTACACGGTTTGGGCAAGACCTTTCCTGGTGCGGCCACTCCATTTGGTCTCGTTCAGCTAAGCCCAAATACCATCACTGGTGGCGACAATGGTCCGGGTTATAGTTACGAACATACAACCATTGAAGGTTTTGCCTTTACACAAATGAGTGGCATAGGCTAGTACGGTGATTGGGGTGATTTTTTGCTAATTCCCTAAGAGACTGTTTTGAAATGTGTGCTGAGAATTATTAGGATGTATTTTTTCATTA
>CAJXUM010001251.1 GCA_913060855.1 uncultured Lewinella sp.
TAGGTTCTTTATTTTCTCATTTCCGCTAATCTGTTCCGTCATGCCTTTGATTACCGTAAGTGGCGTACGAAATTCGTGGGTAATATTGGTGTAAAACCGGCTTTTGAATTGATCTAGTTCCTTCAATCGATGAGCCTTTTCCTGTTCGACCTCTAATTGCGTTTGTAATTGCCAACGGCGACGTTGGTAAAGGTAGATTCCGGCAAGTATTAGTAGACTGGAAAGTAAATATAAAGTGTAGGCCCAATTGGTTTGCCACCAGGGAGGATGGATAATGATCTTCAATTCTTTTTCTTCGCTTTGCCTCCCTTCACTACTAAATCCTTTAACTCGAAGGGTGTAGGATCCCGGAGGAACAGCCAAGTATTCTGCCAATTGATTTTCAGGTAGTGTTCGCCACTTATTAACATAGGGTTCGAGTAGAAATTCAACCCGATTGGACGTTGGATCCATAAAATGGAAATTTCTGATCCCAATATTGAAGGTATTTTGCCGATAGGTCAATTCAATTCCTTGCTTACCATAAAGGGATTGTTGAAGTAGTTCATTGGTCGTTGGACTAGAAATTTCGATAGTGGAAAAAAGCAATTGTGGAGCTGTTTGTACCTTTGAAACTTCACTAAAACGTTCGGGATGAAAAATATAAAAGCCACTTCCCCAATTAAAAATTAATTCGCCAGCATCGTTATAGATCGCATTATTAAAGATATTCCCTCCAGGATTTTTTGCAAAGATCTCATACTGCTCAAATTCACCCATTAGTGGCTCGAAATGATAAATACCTTTAACAGTACCTATCCAAAACGTCCCATTAGTAGTAGAAACGATCCAGTGGATGTCCCATTCCGGAAAATTCCCCTCTAGTGGATTGTAATATTGAATGGATTTACTTTCGGGATCAAATCTATGTAAACCTCCTTCCTGGGAAAAAAACCAGAGGTAACCCTCCTCATCTTCTACCATACCCAGTGCGGCCCGCCCCATAATTTCCTTCCGCTGTCCCGACAAAACAGGCTCGAAAGCTTGTTTCACAGGGTCCCATAAGTCAATAAAACCAGAACCCTGCAAAGTGGTAAGATTGATCATTCCTTTACCGCCAAGTACCCAAAGCCGATTTTTACTATCTGTAAATACTTTCTTAACATCTGACCCAGAAATGGGATTATCACTGCCCGGAATAAACCGACTGAATGAATTGGTTAGAGGATTGAATCTATTCAATCCATTATTGGTACTTCCCACCCACAACGTACCAGTGTGATCTTCTCCGATCGTTCCTATAAATATGTCGGAAAGGCTAGTCGAATCCTTCTCATCATGAATAAAGCGTTGAAAATCCTTGGTGATAGGATCGTAACGGTTTAAGCCAGCATTAAAAGTACCTACCCAGACATAGCCCTTTTTATCTTCATAAATAGACCAAATTGTGTTTCCTGAGATAGAGTTAGGGTCATTGGATTGATTAACGAAACGACTTATCTCCCCACTTTTTCTATCATAATAGAACAGTCCAAAACCATAGGTACCTACCCAGATATTTCCATGTCTATCTTGTAAAATACCTGACATTTCATGATAAGTGATTTGCTCAACCAGGCTTATATATTGAAAGGAACTATAAACCGGATTTGCCTTCAGCACCAGCCCTGGCCGGCCACCAGCCAACCATATACTTCCATCTTTGGCTTGTGTGAGATTCCAAAAAGACCTGGATGGTAAAACATTTGGTCCGCCCAAATCCTTATCTCCTGCATTCTGGTACCGGAACACACTTTTAGTAGGAGGGTGATATACTACCAAGCCATTATCAAAGGAAATGAACCAGATATAGCCATCTCGATCTTCCATGATCCTTCTCACTCCTGCATTTTCCGAAGCGCCCATTAACGGAAAACTCGAATGTGGTGAGCTCAGCTTTTGATCATTTAAGGGGTCGTAATGCAGGTGTTTAAAAGTGCCCTCAACTCTATCCATTAAATGTAAGCCATCGCCACTAGTACCTACCCAAAAATCACCTCTACTATCTTCAAAGGCAGTCCAAACCACATTTTCTTCCAAACTGCCGGGATCATCGGACACATGGATAAATCGTTCAAAATCATCTGTTTCTGGCTTGTATCGATTCAACCCTCCTTTATGCCTTCCGGATGGATACCAACCCGTGCATACCCAAAATGTTCCCTTTTTATCAACTAATAAATCGCTTATTTCGTTATAGCTTAAACTAGTAGAGTCCTGAGGGTCATGTCGGTAGTTTTTGACTTGATAACTATCTTGATCAACTCGAAATAGGCCTCCCCCGGTAGTTCCGACCCAGAGGTTCCCGACGGTATCTTCGGTTATAGTTTGAATCCAACTCTTGAAGTTGCCTGCAGTATCCTGTGCAAGTAAAGGAATGGTAAAAAAAGTCTCGCTTTCCGGATCATATCGTTGGAGGCCTCCAGTTTGGGGCCCCACCCATAAGGTTCCCTTATTGTCAACAAATAGCTCATCAACATAATTGTCGGAAAGACTAGTCGAGTCCGAAGGATCATTTAAAAAAGTTTTGAACTGATGACCATCATAACGGTGCAATCCTTGAGCAGTAGCAAACCATAAGTATCCCATGCTATCCTGTACGATACAGGCTACATTATTACCTAAGCTCCCTCCTGGCATCTCAACAACCTCAAAATCCCATTTAATAGTCTGGCCAAAACAAACAATAGGTAATAAGAAGATGAAACTTAATCTGGCTAGGAAGTGAAGGAATAATCTCACTGGCATATCTGTCTCTTATACACATCTGACGCTGCCGACGAAGAGGAT
>CAJXUM010001252.1 GCA_913060855.1 uncultured Lewinella sp.
AGCCTCGGTCTCGTGGGCTCGGAGATGTGTATAAGAGACAGATATTTATCCTTAAGAATAACAATCCATTGAAGCATTTTCGATCGGATGCAAATCATATAGGGCTTTGATCTCGTCGGCAGTAAGGGCGCGATCAAAGACCCTTAACTCGTCCAGTACCCCTTTAAATCGTTGGCCTCTTCCGCCTTTGATACAAGGACTATTAGCAAAAGAAAGCGGTGCATTATTGCTAATATCTACGCCACTACACCGAATTGATTTTTGCACCAACTCTCCATTGATAAAAGTGAAAGCCTCAGAACCTGAACGCACTAAGGCGAAGTGCATCCAACCATTGGGCGTCACTTTGGGCGATAGATCGCTATAATATTTGAATTCCGTTTGGTGCACTTTTGTATCCACAATTCCTAGCCGATAATCGAGTAGGACATCTAGCATTTGTTTTTGCGTACATTCCTCTCTTTTCGACAGCATACTTTGCGCAAAGAGGCTATACTGTTCGGGTTTTACATAAAAACTAATAGAAAAATCGGAGGTCGTAAAATAGTCGTTTACCGTACCATAGAACTCTACAAAATCGCGCTGCCCATCAAACAGCAAGCCATCACCTTCAATTCCGCACCAGCAATCTATTTCACCGAATAATTGACCATTCGAGCCCTTTCCGCTATCATCTCTTGCATCACAATTATTGAAGGAATAATAGGCTACCTGATGCTCATTGATCGGATCATAAGACAAGCGAGAGGAGGAAGCGAATAACAAGAAGAAGGATAAGCAGAAGCCAAACAGGTATTTCATAAGTATAAAAATTGCTTTATATTTTCACATCAATACCCAAAAGATACGGTCTTTTAATGGCTTGTGCAAGCGATTCCTTAATCCTGGACTGATTGAAGGTTTGCCTCCACCCAAGTACAGGACAAAAGAAATTAGCCCCTTAAAGGCAGCAAAAAGGCTAGTTAGGTAAAGGCAGAAGGGCACCATAGTTACCCTTCTTCCATTTTCTAGATTTAGCCGTATTCCCGCCTATTCAGGTCGAAGGTCAGAAGTTATAAATCCAGGCCTGTCAAGGAGCTAAAAGGGATTTAGTATTGAAGGAAAATTTTCTCCAAAGCCATAAATAACTATAAATCAACATCTTAACCCCCGATTCCCGACTTCCGACTTCCGACTTCCGACTTCCGACTTCCGACATTCCCTACAAAGACTCACTTAAGATAGCGAGGAATGTCCGCACCCCTTCGAAGTAGTTCCCCAAGCGAATATTCTCATTGGGGCTATGCTGGTTGTTGTCTCTATTTACAGTAGGCACCGTCACTGCAGGAATGCCCAAGGTGGTCACGAAGGGAGCGATGGGAATAGAACCTCCTGAGTTTCGAATCTTAATGGGTGTTTTGCCAAAAGCGCTTACCAGTGCTCGATCCAACCATAGTCCCACCTCCGAATCAAAAGGAGTCCGAAAAGCTTGATAAGATATCTTCGATCGGAAAAAAGCCAAGCGGGGATACGTCAAGCGCTCCTCTTCTGTAGGCTCGCGGTCTAGCAGCAAATAGCCTTTAGCAATAATGTGTTTTTTCACCAAACCAATTAAGCGCGCTGCATCTACCTCTGGCACCAAGCGGATATCAATTTCGGCAGTAGCGGTTGGAGGAACGATGGTACGTACTTTGGCACCGATCCAGGCCGAAGACATTCCCCTCACATTCAAAGATGGATATTGGATGGCTTCTTGGTAATTGGCGCCCACCTTATCTGTCTCTGCAATTCCGATGGCTGCCATGATCTCAGCCTCATCATCGGGGACCTGGGCTAAAATGGCTCTCGTTTTGGCATCAATTTCGATCCCATCATAAAATCCGGGTATAGTCACTCGGCCATTTTCATCCTTCATACTGGCAATGATTTGAGCTAGGCGAACGGCCGGATTGGGTGCATAATTACCATAGTGTCCAGAGTGTTGGGCGACTCGCGGACCGTGAACGGTCAAGGTAATCGTAGCAATACCTCTGGCACCAAAAGTAAGGGTCGGCTCATTACTAATGTGACGAGGACCATCATATATGATCAACATATCCGCTGCTAGCTTTTCTCGGTATTTTTCAACGGCAGGCGGCAGTTGAGGAGAGCCTAACTCCTCTTCAAAATCCATAATGAGCTTAATATTATAATTGGGTGCTATTTTGTTGGCTTTTGCACCATCTAAAGCGGCCAAAAACATAGCCACGGGGCCTTTTGCATCGGAAGCGGAGCGGGCAAAAATCCGCCAATCAGGATCCACTTTGCCGTCGAGCTTCGACCATGGGAGTGCCGTCCATTCTCCTTTTTCGTTCTTAGCCTTCAACGTAGGCGTCCACGGACTTTCTTGAAACCATTTTGTGGGATCAACCGGTTGCCCATCAATTTGCAGATAGATGAGCACCGTCTTTTTTGCTCCCTTTACTTTGCGTTCTGCCAATAATAAAGGTACCGTTGGCGTAGCTAGGCGCTCGGTGGAGAATCCTCGATCCCCAAATTGTTTTTCGCACCATTGTATATTCCGTTCAAGATCCTTCGGGAAATGAGCGTCATTGGGAATCGACAGTAAGTCTTGAAAATTCTTCAATGACAAATGGGCATATTCATCTGCTATTTTTTGGAGCTGGGCTTCCGTCTGTTTTTGTGCAGCCAATGAGCTCAGTAAGAATAAGAGTAGAAAAGTCTGGGTAATTCTATTTTTCATGAGTTGGCAATTTTATAGTGAATATTCAAAAGTAATAGACCTGTCTCTTATACACATCTCCGAGCCCACGAGACCGAGGCTGATC
>CAJXUM010001253.1 GCA_913060855.1 uncultured Lewinella sp.
CGAGATCAGCCTCGGTCTCGTGGGCTCGGAGATGTGTATAAGAGACAGCAATGACTCTTTAGGAAGTATCGTCTTTATCACCCTGCTGTTTCTAAGAATTTCCAGGCGCTTGATCGGCTGTATCGTTTCGACCTCAAAAGATAATTCCGGCGAAGCATTTATTACTTGGGCTGTGTCGCCGCCCCATGCGCCATTTACCCGGAAATCAACGAAGATCTTATCGCCAGTAGTTGCAAAAGTTCGTCTGCTCTTAAGCCCCTCCAGAATGCCTGCTCGGCTGATTTCCTTAACCCAAACAGCTGCTAAGCCAACGCCTATGCCATTGTGATCGCCACTGGCAATAAATCCCAATTTATAGTTCTTTTCCCTCAAGGCATAATCGATAAAAGCTTTCTCATTGGGTATAGGTTTGTGGCGCTCCACATTGATGACCCTAGGACATCCCGGATATTCTGAATTTCCACGGCATTGAAATATCTCTACGATCGGCTCATAATAAGGATCGTGAACTTCCCAATCAGTCGGATGTACCTCGTCAGCAGGATGGTGTGGAATCGTGACGCAATCAATTTTTTGACCATGTAGATAATCCCATAGATTTACGGCATCTTTAGTTTCCGGATTCTTAACAGAATAGATTTCATGTTTATTCCTGATGAATTTTAAGGCCTCTTCGGTAGAGGGGAAAATCACATTTTTATGTCCCACGGCTTTTTTGATCTCAACATTGCCCCTACCATTGGAAAGTGTCCATTCCATGGCCGGCATAGCAACAAAAAAATGAGGGTCGTTGTAAAATTCAGCCAGGCGGAGGTTCTTTCGCCAATAAACCTCATTGAGTGAATATCCATGATCGGTAATGCCCGCAAAATCGTAACCTTCGGAATACAGACCAAAGCGGTAATCGTCGTGAAGGGTCCCGTCGCAACCGGCGGGCCAGCAGCTAGAGATCTCCGAGTGCTCGTGTAGGTTGCCGAGTAAAAGCGTATAATTTTCACCCTTATAATTGATCGTCTTTCTCCTGATCCTTGACCTGCCACTGATTAGAGGGAAGAAATTTTCAACAGGGTGCTGTTCTTCAACCACAGACGGTTTCAATTTCAATGAAGTATTACCCATGTCGACTTTAGGAGCCTGGAACTGATGTAGCTCCAGCTTACTGACGCGAACTCTAGCTGGTACTTTTTTAAGTGGAGTCTCTTCCTCAAGTTCATTGAACCATTTTTCAGGGCGGACTGCCAGCCAGAACTTATCCTGATTTTCAAATATCATGGAGGGCATTGAAGTCTGCCCTTTTTGGGAAGTCTCAAAAATGATTTGCGGTTCTGTCCAACCCTTATTGGGATCCAAACAGGAGAGTCGGAATTTCCAAAAAGGGCTGCCTTTAAAATCTCCTCCGCAATGGGTTATCAAATAAAGATTCTTCTCTTTGTCACTGACAAAAGTGGGTAGATGATCGTTTTTTCCGTTAAAAAGCCATTTCCCCTGATCAGTTTCCATGATTTGGCCATCTTCATAAGCGACAAGGGCACAGATCCGATCTCCGGTAAAATTGTCGCCATCTTGCAGGCGCGATGTGTTTCTATTGTTCACCCAGCTAATCCAAAGTCGCTCGTTTTTATCAAATGCCAGTGCCGGCTTTGTATTGAAATTGATACGATCAGACAAGCCCCCACCAATGGCTACTGGCACCGTCTTCCCAACTTCCAATGACTGCCCGTCAATGATCTTCATTTCAATATTTTGATGGCAACCGTCAGTAATCCCATAGGCCAGATATAGATTTCCATCTTTTCCTTCTGCTATAGCCGGGTCAAAAAGGCTCTTTCCCACTTCGGAAAATTGTGTGGGCTGTCCCCAAGTCCCATTTTCATATTTGCATAAAAAGATAGAAAAATATCCCTGGTCAAAACATTCCCAGGCGATCCAATCCCGCTCTTTTGTGGAAGAAATCAGTATAGGATTTATAAAACGCCCTTTAAGGGCAGCAAAGGTTTTTGGGCGACTGAATTGTCCGTTTTTCCTGCGACCTACCATAATGCTCCAATCCTTGTCTTGCTTACAACTCCAGGCGATCACAGGCTCACCATCCGGAGCGCAAGAGGCTATGGGTGATTCATATTGACCTGGATCAGCACAAACGGGAGCCTGCTCTATCCAATTATGTCCATTGTAGTAGAAGGAAGAAATTAGCTCTCTGTCTTCGGGAAAGGGCAGCCTTCTAAGCGAGAATAACCATGAGTCGCCTTGGTCATTACTCACCAGACGAGGATATTCTTCTTGCTCATCATTAAATTCGGATAAGGAGAGACTTTGCAGCAGTTTCAGCGGTTCTGCACCATCTAGGAAGCTGGGAAATTTGCCACTGGGCAGGAGCACCGGAGAGATGGAAAGCAGACCGATATTTTTTACAAATTGGCGTCGTCTCATAAGCACTTGGCTTTTCGTTTGTTTTGGATTAAATCAAAGAAAACTAAAAGCGATTAATTTTTAATTAATATTTTCTAAATAAGCCGTTTTAATTAATTGCTTATTAATGATTAATTAATAGTTGTAGCACCACCTTTGGATCAACATCAAGGGCTTTTTTATAAAGAATAATCGTGTTAAAAACCAGTCCCAAAGGTCAAAATCGCTGAACCGGATTTTGATAAGAAAGCCCTGATCAACATACGAACACCTTGCTTCAGAGCATGTTTGGGCAGGCATGATTAGCCGAAAGTGAGCAAATTTTGTTTTGACAAGGCAGATTTTGCTGCCGATAGCTATCGGCAAATGCGGGCAATTAGGCGAAAAATCTAACGC
>CAJXUM010001254.1 GCA_913060855.1 uncultured Lewinella sp.
AGCCTCGGTCTCGTGGGCTCGGAGATGTGTATAAGAGACAGTCATAATAGGACCAGCTACATAAACTACAAGTATTTTCACTTTTTACAGTAGTCTGGACACAGCAATTGATAATATCTGACATTAATGATTGCAGCTCCTTTAAACCTGCTATTTCTGCGTTAGCATAATCAGTTGGAGATTTCCCTAAATTTTCATAAACTTCCTTCGTCTTCTTTTTTATTTTAAATTCTATCTTATCGAAGTAATCACTTTCAAAACAACTAAAACTTCCCTCAGTTGGCAGTTTTAATTTAAACCAAAATTTTGTATAAAGTCCTTGGTTATCAGATTGTTTTCCAAATAGTAAATAGTATGGTGATTGGTTTTCTGCAAGTTGAATCGCCTTTTCCCAAAAAGGTAGAAAACCTTCTTGCATATTCTCATTGATACTATAAAACCCAAAATCAATAACCTTAAATTGACTCTGAAACTCGTTTGGCATAGCTTGCACTAATTCACAAGCAGCCACCCGCAATTGATCCTGATAATCTTCAATATTGAATCCAGAAAAGCCTGGAAGCCTAATGTAACATGAATTACTAGTACAACAATTTTGACTAGAAAGGCTATTAGCAAAAACAATAACGACTAGAAAGGTACTGATTATTCTCATTTTTCTGGATTGAGCAGTTTTAAAATTATCGCTTTAAACGTAAATTAATATGGCCTACTCCACCACCAAAGTCAACGGCCGCGACAATTCCGAATACCCTCCATCCGAATACACCGCCATAATCTTATACACATACCGAATACTCGTATCTGTATCCTCATCCCTATAAGCAAAGCTATGGGTACCGGAAGTCGGTGCACCACTTTCAAAGAAAAACTCAATGGGAAGAGTTTTATACAATCTCATCCGGCTGCCGTCTCGACTGCGGTGAATCTCAAAGCCACCCATATTGGCTTCCATGGCATACGACCAATCGAGTTTGAGCTTGCAAAGGCGTTCGGTAGCACCTGCTAAATAGTCGGTGTGTAGGGTATTGATTTCATTGTAGAATTGCAGGTCGGTGTAGGCTTGCCAAGTGGCCATTTCGGTACTTTCAATGACGCCTGCCATTTCTAAGCCCATGATGGTGCTGTTCCGCAGAGCTACATCGATGGTATTGATGGCCTCATACTCGGTAATGACCTGTTCCATTTTGTCTTTCAAGGCTAAATCGATGGAGGAGTTCCCATTGACCCAATCACAATCGTTTTTGATTTGGAAATCTTCAATACTACCACGCTGGCCAGTGTCGTAGGGGCGCAAGACAATGATCTCGGAACCCGCAGACAGACCACTATCGTCATAGGCGATAAACTGGTATTCATATTCTCGTCTTTCTAAATCAGATTCATCCAAGTAACAAGTGGCTGTTATCTGAGTCGTATCTTCAAATACATATTGGTCTTGCTCTTCATTGGAAATAGTGAGGATTGCCTCCCAATCAGGCGTTCCTTTTGGTTTGCGTTGTAATTCGTGGTACACCACATCTTCACTACTACTGTATCGCCAACCCAAAGCTACTCCGGCTGGCGTTGGCATGGCTTTAAATAAGACGGGTAGCGCTGGAGGTGTGATATCAGTTCGAAGAATGGCTATAGCCGGTGAGACTTCTGAATAATTACTCCTGATATCGGAAGATTGTACTTGGTAATAGACGGTATCGGTGAGTATGCTATTGCTGATATCATCAGAGAAAGTGTTAGCACTTATTGTACCATCACTCACTAATACAAATTCACCATTGGGTACAAAGCTTCGATAGATACGATAACCTTTTAAATCGGGTTCGGTATTCGCTTGCCAGTTGAGGGTGACAATACCTGCTTCATCTAGTCCACTGATTCCTTGTGGGATAGCAGGTGGTGTCAGGTCGGGTAATTGCACAAATTTTGGAGGTGATTGGTAAATATGGCCATGTGCATCTGTGGCTTCTAGAATATAGTAGGATTCTGATAGAGCAGCGTCATCTTGATAGTGCCGTTCTGTAATAGCTAAGGGAGTGGAAGTAATGAGTTCATAGGGGTCATTGATATGTAAGGCTCTATAGACATTAAATTCAGTCAAACTATCATTGTAGGCTATGTCCAAGGCTTCCCAGCCTAGCCAAGCATAGGCGGTGTCAACTTGTAAGCTATCAATGAATAATTGTACATCTAGGCGAGGAGGCCGTGCGGTTGCTTCAATCGTTTCCGAAGGTGGGCCAGTCAGTCCAAAAGGTGTTCGACCGATAATGTGATAATAATAGGTGCCATTGCTACCCAAACTATCTGCATAAAAAGCATTACGAGCATCTGCCTGGTCATCTGCGCCAAAGACAAAGGGAGCTTGATTGGCTTGGGTGAAATTTTGACCGTCTTCTGAGCGAAAAATATCAAAGGAAGTATATTGCTGGTCTATAAAGTCCATACTCCAGCCTATTACTATCTTTTTATCTTTTCCTTCTGCACTCAATTCGGTAGGAGCGATTAGTTCTTCTCCTTGATTTTCTAAATCACCAAAGGAGGAACCCGCCAATCTACCATTGTCTCCTGACGTATTATTGATGATAACGGTATAAACATATTGTTCTCCAGCTACCGCAGTATTGTCCTCATACCCCAAGGCCATAGCTTGTGCCAAATCAAAATCTTGATCCGCCATAAATAGGGCAAAGAATAGTCTGTTTTCATTCATTTGTTGGGTTTGGACGGCATCAGCGAAGGTTGGGCTACCCGTTACCTCAATATCCCATTCATTGGAGTATAGAATTTGTTCGGCAGCGATGCCACGG
>CAJXUM010001255.1 GCA_913060855.1 uncultured Lewinella sp.
GAGATCAGCCTCGGTCTCGTGGGCTCGGAGATGTGTATAAGAGACAGAATAAGAACCTGAAGCATTTTTTCAAATTCTTACCTTTTATCTTCTTCCAGACACAGTACACTTATCACACGGTATGCCAAACTTTTTTTCATGACAATTTTGCAGTTCTATGCAGCTTTTGGCATCCTATTAGGCTTAAGAAAGCTTGCTTTTCACCGCTTAGTTGTCATTTTGACAAGACTAGTCGAAAAAAAGGCATTATTTGCCGATTTATCAGAGACCCTCGAATGTCGGACGAAAAGGCAGTTGAGCGTTGATTTTACGCTTTGCCAACTGCCAAGAGCCAACTTGAGGAGGCCAGGCAAAAAGAAAGACCTGGTAGAATTTATATCCACCAGGTCTTGCTTTTCCTATTCTATTTTTCTTCTACTGCGGTAAAGATAAATCTACAGCACCTGCGCTTCCACCATCTACCATTAGCGCGGTAGCGATGCAAAGAACAAATAGAGCGATAGCTAATCCCCAGGTTACTTTCTCGATAAAGTCTGTCGATTTTGCGGCACCAAACATTTGATTGGCTTGTGAACCACCGAAAGTAGAATCAACCCCTCCGCCCTTAGGATTTTGAATCAGTACAGCTCCCATTAAGAGAAGACATACCAGGGCGATCAATACAGTCATTGCAGTCAACATATCTACATTAGTTTTATTAATTCTTCAATTTTCCCCGCAAAGTAAACACTTTTTTGGGGATTTTTCAATTTTAAACGCTCATACATATCTATCGCCTTAGCGTATTGGTGTTGCTTGGCCAAAATGATGGCTAAGGTTTCAGAAGAAATATCTGCGCTATCTTCTAAGCTTCGCTTGGCAATGACACTAACCTTTTCGGGTTCAGCCTTTTTTTCTACCGTTGCTTGCGGTACTGGCTTAATCAGTGGCTTAGGTAATTTACGAGGTTTTAATTGCCGTTTCCAACTATTAAATTTCTTCTTAGGCAGGGGAGGAGCCACTTCTTTTTCAATGGCCTTAATCCTATCTTTTAGGTCTTGTAGAATCGCTTCCTGAGCTGCTTTTTCTTGCGCTAAAGCCACTTCAGTTCTTCGACTCTGTTGTATTTTATCATGAATAAGACGGGGAATGGGACCGAAACTGCTGATTGTTTTGGCTAAAGAAGCACTGATTAGATAGGGCATCGGCGCTTGTTCTACCACAATTTCTTCAACCTCTTCCTCTTCTACTTCAGTCTCCGTCTCTTCTATTAACACCGCAGGCGGAATATCGATAATGTCTGCCGGCCCAGGAGGAGGAGTTAATTCTTCTTCTTCGGAAGGAGAGGAGGAGGGCAATTTTTCTCCCAAATCCAGGTCTAACTCGATGTTAAAGTCATCTTCATCCTTGCTTTCCGTCCAGTTTGGATGGGTCGGCGGTTCAAAAGGAGCCGCCTCTCTGGTAATGCCTTTTGAAGAATCATTTTCATTCGCAACAAGCGGAATTTTCTCTACTTTCTCTTCTAGGCTATTGATATCTTGTAGCTCTAGAATCTCATCTTCGAATTCTACAAAATCTTCTCGGCTTATCGATAATAATTTTTGAGACTTAATAAGGTCATATAAATAGGCTCGATCAAAAGTATGGACTGCTGCTTGCTCTAGGTTCTTAGAGAAAGCAGGATTATTATCTAATTGAGCCTTCTGCAATAGCAATACATGCAGATTAGCACAGTAAGGGTGCTGCAAGACCAAGCTTTTTAACTCTTGATAAGACAGTTGATAAAGCTTGGATGGTTCTTCTAAAAAGTCTGAAAAATTCTCACTATTCATACCCGCCATCGGATTAGATAATTGGGCAAATTAATAAATAATTTGCTCATTGTCAAACTAAATGACATTCATAAAACAATCATAGGTGCGCAAAGTTCGCACCGCTAATTGAATGGAAGGATGTAAGAGAAGATTAGCAGTTGGAATAAACCCACCAAAGAAATGATCGCCAATAAGACGGTCCAGGTTTTTAAGGCTTCTCCCTCGGTAAAACCACTCAGGCGCGCTACCACCCAGAAACCACTGTCATTCATCCAGGAAATAAAGAGTCCTCCAAAGCCAATGGCTAACAGAATATACATGGGATGATAGGGAAGATCTTGGCCGGTACCAATTAACGCATACATAATACTAGAAGTAGTGATTAAGGCGACAGTACTCGAACCCTGGGCGGTTTTCATGGCTGCGGCGATGAGCCAAGCCAAGATAATATAATGGATATGGAAGTTTTCTGTTGCAATGGCAATGGCATCACCGATACCACTATGCTTAATCATCGCGCCAAATGCTCCCCCTGCACTAGTAATCAATATGATGACACCCGCAATTTCCAAAGGCTTGGCTGCTTCATGCCAAAGGGTTTTGGCATCGAGTTGTTTGTTTTTAGCCCACAACCACAAGGCAATCATAGTACCAAGTGCCATGGCTACATTTTTATTCCCCCAAAAAGCAATGATCGGAGGCGTGCTCCCGGTAGCTACATCGGTAATAGAGGCAATACTGATTAAAACGATAGGTACCACTACTGGCAGCAATGACATAAATAAGCCGGGTTGAGGCTGCGAGGAATCAATGTTGGCAAGACCTACACGGACAGGTATATCCAAACGTGCATTCATTCTTTTTCCAACAATCAAAGTGGCTATGGCTGGTAAAATACCGGCGGCCAAGCCCCCTAAGATAGTAAGTCCCAAATCAATTTGTAGGGTATCGGCCATAATGCTGTCTCTTATACACATCTGACGCTGCCGACGAAGAGGATAGTGTAGAT
>CAJXUM010001256.1 GCA_913060855.1 uncultured Lewinella sp.
TCTACACTATCCTCTTCGTCGGCAGCGTCAGATGTGTATAAGAGACAGGTACATATCTATTTGACCTTTGTTCTTGGCTTCTACCTTTCCGCGGTATTCACATTCGAACTTATAGCGAACAAGACTATAGGTGGTCTCCGAAATATTTACGCGACCAGGTTGACTATTAGATTCTACTCGTGAAGCCGTATTTACCGTATCTCCCCAAATATCGTAGGCAAACTTTTTGACGCCCACTACTCCTGCTACTACCGGGCCAGTATGAATGCCGATTCGCGCTTCAAAAAAGGGCTTACCAATCCGCATGCGCTCCTGCTTTTGTTCATCTAAGAACTCTTGCATCTCGAGTGCAGCCTTGACTAAGCTATTGGGCATCACTCGCCGATCTGTCAGGCCACTCGCGCACATATAGGCATCGCCAATCGTTTTGATTTTTTCGATATCGGGATATTGACCGATGATAAAATCAAAAGCTTTGAAGCATTTATCTAATTCTTCGACCAATTCTTCCGGACTTAGCAATTCGGATATTCTGGTGAAGTTTTTGAAGTCGGTAAAAAGCACAGTCGCCTCATCAAAACGGCGAGCCCTTGCTTTACCGCTCGTTTTCAGTTCTTCTGCAATACTTGCAGGCAGGATATTGAGGAGGAGTTCATCCGAGCGCTGCCGCTCGTCTTCGATGATTTTATTTTTCTCCTCTAAGGATAGATTTGCTCTTCGCTTCGCTCGATAGCGGCTATAAAAGAGAAGGGCCATCAGGAATATTCCACCTGCAGTGGCGATCGATAGATTACGAAGGTTTTCACTTTCCGTTGCAATCAACTCTGCCTTGATGACGGCGTTTTCCTTTTCTTGAATTACTAGTTCTGTTTTAGCGGCTTCCTCACTCAGTTTGTCTATTTCTACGGCTCGTTTTTCAGCTGTTCTTTCCGCTTTTTCTTTTTCTTTAGCGATACTGAGCAATTCTTTTTCCTTTTCAGAAATCTCGCTTTCTTTCTCCTCATTTACTTTCAGCAGTTGTCGTTGTTGAGCTACCAGTTGATTTTTATCCTGGTCTACTTGCTCCATTTCCATTCGTAGATTACGAATATTAAACTCCAACTGGTCCTTCTGCTTTTGTAGATCAACTTTTGATCGTTCTAGCGTTTTCTTCTGCATTTCAAACTTCTTCTCCAGGTCTCCCATACTGGTACCTGATTGACTGAAGTAAGAAAAGGCTTCCTGATTGATCTCATAGGCGCGGCGATAGTTTCGTTCCTTGGTGGCTAGTTTACTGCGCTTATCGACACTCTTGATGATCAAATCCGCATCCCCTGCTGCTTTAGCAAACTGGGTGGCGCTTTTCAACCATACTTCCGTATTCCTTTTATTCCGATCTCGTTCATAGATTAGAGCTAACAGGTAAGCAGAACTGGCTGATAGATTATTATTCTTGATTTCATTAGCTTGACTATGAGCAGCCTTGGTGTAGGCTAATGCCTTTTTAGTATCCGACCTTAGGTAGGCTTCTCCTAATTCATAATTGAGATACATCTTATCTTTAGTACTACTGGCCTGTTGCAGCTGTTGCTCCAGTTCTTCTATTGACTGACCAAATCCTAGGACGGTCATTAATAGTAAGGTAACTAATGATAAAATAGGTCTAGCGTGCTTTCGCATTAGTGCTTTCATTCGTACGTTTTCAATAATTATGATCCCCTCTGAAAAGTGCATGGGATTGATTAATACCTCATCCCTAAGTTTTCTCGTACGTTGATTATTTCCCTTTTGGAAGTCTATAAAACTTGAAAGCAAGGCTTCCGTTGGTTACATTTGCTCTCAGTTGTTAGCCGTCTGGCGAATAGATTCCCGAAGTGTATTTTTGCCATCTTGGTTCGATCGATACAAGGTACCTACAATTGATCGTTGGTCAAAGACCGCTCAAAAATAGTAAGTAGTAGGACAAAATAACGTCTGTATATCAACTAATCTTTTTGTACACTGCCTCTAAAATAGCAAGATAGCATAGAATACCGCTCTTATTTTAACGCAAAAACCTATAAAAGTTACATCAAAAATTAAAAACAATTGTTGAGCAAACATGGATAGTGCGCAAATAATAACAATTTCTTTCTTTCAATTTGAGGGGATTAGTCATAAATGGTGGGGTTTCAAACAAATGGGCTTGGCACCAGCATGGTTGGCAGCTGTGGAAGGGCTGACTTTCTCAAAAATGCTAGGAAGTGGTAGCGGGAATGGGTTTAAGGTTTGGCCCAACCTTGGTGTTTATGGCCTCCTTGGTGTTTGGGAAAACGAGGAAGTTGCCAGGGCGGCCATGGAGAATCATCCGCATTTTGTGGAACTTAAGACCAATAGTGTGGAGCAATGGACTGTTTTCATGCGAACCGCTATGGCACACGGAAGTTGGGATGGCATTAATCCTTTTGAAGGAAAAGCAACACTTGCAGATGAGGATCCGGTCTGTGTGATTACAAGAGCGACAATAAAACCTAGTAAATTATTGCAGTTTTGGCAATTTGTACCTCGAGTAAGCCGATCTGTAGACCAACAAAAAGGCCGTCTGTTTTCGGTTGGAATAGGAGAACTCCCTTTGATTCAACAAGCCACCTTCAGTTTGTGGCGTAGTTCACGAGAAATGAAAGCTTATGCCTACCAAAGCAAGCATCACAAGGAAGTTGTACGTAGAACTCGCAGTTTGAAATGGTATAAAGAAGAGCTTTTTGCTCGTTTTACGCCCTATGCAGAAGCTGTCTCTTATACACATCTCCGAGCCCACGAGACCGAGGCTGATCTC
>CAJXUM010001257.1 GCA_913060855.1 uncultured Lewinella sp.
CTACACTATCCTCTTCGTCGGCAGCGTCAGATGTGTATAAGAGACAGGTTTAGGGAAGGTCATTCCAGGGAATTTCCCCCAGATAAGCGTATGGCCGCGCATTCGCAAGTCATTCTCCTCGGCAAACGTCATCAGTTTATTCGCCTTTGAAAAATCAAAAGTCCAGTTTGCGGCATCGACAAGTAATTTTCCAGGCTTAAAGTGATTTTCTGCTACGACAGAATTAAACTCCTGCAAGATATCCTTGTGAAAGGTAGGATCGGGAGATGCAGCTACACCGATATGAAAATCGATGGAATCCGCCAATTGTTTTAAGGGTATAGCTGTCAATTCAGGAGACAAGGTCTTACTCAAGTATTGTTTTTCATATTCGGTTGGCCAATACGTATAAAGTGCTAATAGCACACTACCCAGCAATACGAGGCCACTGCTCATCAGTAAGCCTTTTCTTATGAGTGGATATTTCCTGGGCCAAAACAGCCAAGCCAGGAATAGCAGTAATATGATAAGGGTCAGACTAATGTGAATGCCGAATAATTGCCAAATAATTTTCATAGTACCAAGATAAAAAAGAATAGGCACCCATTATGGTAGGCAGAATCATATCTGTAAGAGTTGTGGCCTACAGTTCGTATAGCATAATAATACTCACTCTAAACCTGAGAGGTTGATGAGATTGATCAAAAAAGCCATAAAGAAGAGATTATCAATAGGAGAATTCCACTTTATATGGAGTTGAATTTTCCGTTTCAAGTGGGACCTATGAAGTGATCAACTATTGCAGTCTAATCTAAAATAGTCGTAAGGAACTAGTTAAAGAATCGTCCAGTCCCCGCTACCAAACCTACGCCCCCTGGTGCTCCAATAACTCAAATAAATAGGGCAAGGCATCTTTCATAAAAGGAGATGAACCATTGGTCAAAAGCACCATTCCCATTCCTGATTCTTGGCAAAAGCCAATCTCTGAACGATAGCCATTCACAAACCCACCATGAAACACATAATGTTTGCCTTCTTTTTCCACCAAACGCCAGCCCAGTCCATAGGCTGAGACATCCATTGGTCTCCAAGATCGCATAACCCCTTCTCTCGGTGCCACTTCAGCATGAGGTTGAAATAAGGTTTGTAAATAAGTAGAGTCAATGATATCATTTTGGTGGCCCATTAGCAGACTCAGCCAGCGTTCCATATCTTCTAAACTAGCATTGACGCCAGCGGCAGGGACAACAGAATAGAATTTATCTTTGAAGTCGATCCGATGATGACCTTCTTGATCAGGGCCATGTGGCATAGCAATATTTGAGCAGCCCGCAATTGCGCCGTAAGTCGTAGATGCCTGTTGCATGCCCAGTTTTTCAAAGACTTTCTCGGCCAAGGCCTCTCCGTAGCTGAGTCCCGTCGCCTGCTTTATCACATCACCAATCAAACTGTAGGCTACGTTTTGATAATTGTACCAAGTCCCCACAGGATGAGCGATATCTACATTTTTCAACATAGGCACAATCTCCTCATAGGGCACACTCATATTGAGCAAATTGGAATAGGTATGGCGAGGTAAACCAGTGGTATGACTCAAGACATGTCGAATCGTTAATGATTGGGTGGCGGCCTTTTCCTTCAAAGCAAAATCAGGCAGGTATCCCGAAATCAAATCATCCCAATTCAGACAACCTTCTTGTACGAGAATACCCGTCAAAACAGGCGCAAAACCCTTCGAGACAGAAGCTAAACGAAAAACCGATTGGGCATTGACCGTATCTTGTGTTTCTACATCCAACACCCCCATTGTTTTTCTAAAAACGGACTGGTCTCCCTTAACGATAGCCAAAGAAAGGCCAGGAGGGCCCACTGCGTGAAATTCGGCATCTAACCAACGCTCAAATTCATCTAAAGCATTTTGTTCTTTTAAAGATAGAAGGGGCGCTTCAACTTCTTCCAGCAATAAGGGCGCTGAAGAAAGCGGTGGAGCGCTAGAATTCTCTTGACAAGATGAAAACAACTGTAACGTCAACAGCAATAGCATGCTGTTTTTAACAAGCGGGAATAATCTCATGTACCTATATACGATTGCGGTGGATCTAAAAATCGCCAGGAGAACAGTTAATTCCTTTTTCGAAGATCTTCTAAGAAGCGTTCTAGTTCGATTTCGTCATAAACCAATACTTCTCTGGCTTTGCTTCCTTCAGATGGACCCACGATGCCGACAGCCTCTAATTGATCCATAATCCGGCCAGCTCGATTGTACCCCAATTTCATTCTTCTTTGGATCATGGAAGTAGAACCATGCTGGTTTTGAACTATTAAACGCGCAGCATCTTCAAACATTTCATCAAGGTCGGAATATTTTAGATTGGTCGTACCCGGAATATCTGCATCATCACCGTGAAACTCAGGTAGTAGGTAGGGTTCCGGATATCCTTGTTGTTCAGAAATAAACTTCACGACATCCTCTACTTCGGGTGTATCTACAAAGGCCCCTTGCAAACGAACAACGTCTCCGCCGACTGATAGCAACATATCTCCACGGCCAATCAACTGATCGGCGCCGCCCGCATCGAGAATGGTACGAGAATCCACTTTGGCTGTTACCTTGAAGGCGATCCGAGCCGGGAAGTTGGCTTTAATTACCCCAGTAATAATATTGACAGATGGGCGCTGCGTGGCGATAATCAGGTGAATACCAACGGCACGGGCTAGCTGTGCGAGTCGACCGATAGGTAATTCTACTTCCTTACCAGCCGTCATAATCAAATCAGCAAATTCCTGTCTCTTATACACATCTCCGAGCCCA
>CAJXUM010001258.1 GCA_913060855.1 uncultured Lewinella sp.
TATAAGAGACAGCGTATGTATTGGACACTTGAACTTGCTTATCATCTGGAAGAGGCTCCCTGGCCCGCTACTCGCGATGAGTTAATTGATTATGCTATTCGATCAGGGGCACCTCTGGAAGTGATCGAGAATCTTCAGCAAATGGAAGATGAGGGGGAGATTTATGAAAGTATGGAAGATATCTGGCCGGATTATCCCCGAAAAGATGATTTTCTCTTTAATGAAGATGAATATTAGGGCAAGACTTGATTGACTTGCCCACAACAGCATAAGATCATCCTGAGTAGGGATAAGCTGCAGCTAAAGAAATCAAATAAGAAATAGAGACTCCTTTATTGAGCCATCTATCGATAAGTCATCACCTTTGTTTTCGCTGTAGACCTTTATTCAGGATGATCTTTCTTTTACCTCCAACTTAATTGTGCTCTTACGCCCACTTGCTACAACACTGAGCACCGTGTCCACAACACTTCACACCTACACTACAAAGACTATGATTTCAAACCTTGCTGATCTTAGACCGGCTTGAGAGTATATTTGGGTAACACCATTTGGGCCTAAAACCTCTTTTTTCGCTAATACTTCGTTCCTTTTTTTGCCCGTATCTATGGATATGCGCTTCAAAAGAGCCTCGTCTTAGCAAAAAATGACATTTTTTTGCGCCAAAAGCATTGCCAAATATGCGCTGAGCTTTGCATAGCACAAAAAAACTATCGGACGACACATACCCCATTCACCTATATTGGGTCTCTTGCTATTTGATTTTATGCTAAGGAGAAACTAGGCTTTTCCAATCTATCCCAGCTCCTTAAAATATACATCAATATCTAATATTTGTGACATGATAATTTGGTTCAATATTTATTTTTTATCATATTACCGTTGTAATAAGTCGTTCGATACAAATAGTCCTACAAATTATTTCCCATGAAAAACCTATTGGAAATCATCAAAATTGTTACAAAGAAAAAAGTAAAGAAAATTGAGATTTTTGATGATCAAGTTCTAAAAAATAAAACAGGAAAATTCAACGAATTCTACGAAGCGCTCTCTGCTGGGCGCTTAAAAAATGACAGAGACGCGGCTACCTTACTATACGATTGTAGCCCACAGGATCCTAAATACCGCCAATTAAAGTCTCGATTTCGCAAGCGACTACTCAATACCATCTTTTTTCTCGATATCAACCAGCCTGCAGCAGGAGATTATAATCGGGCCTACTTCAACTGTAACAAGGAATGGGCACTGGTGAAAATATTACTACACTATGGTGCCATACAAACTGCCAACTCCATGGCACGCCATATTCTGACCACCGCCCAGAAATATCACTTTTCAGATTTGATCGTTAACTGCTGCCGGATTCTCCGCCAGCAGGCTGCAGCAGCGGGCTCAGATAAGGACTTTAATCACTACAATGATATTTTACGGTCCTTTGAACCGATCTTATCTGCCGAATTGCAATCTGAAGAAGCCTATCAAAAAGTTATGCTGGCCTACCAGAAACCATTGACGGCCAAGAGTTCTTTAGAGGAAGAAATATCTACCTTTTCAGTAGAACTGGTTTCTCTTTCGGAGCAATTCGACTCTCCGATTATATCGTACAATATGTACCTGGTATGGGCTATGCGTTTTGAGTTAGGCAAAGAATTTGATACCATGCTGGAGGTTTGTAATCGGGCGGAACAGTACATGGATGATCACCCGAATTACTACCAGGAGGAAAAATTGATTGCCATCCAGAACAAGAAGATGTCAGCTTATCTACATAAGCAAGATTATCGACAAGGTAAAATTAATGCCGAAAAATGCCTAAAGCGGTTCCCTGCCGGTAGCGAGCCCTGGTTCAACTTCATGGAACGCTACCTACTACTCGCCTTGCATACCGAAAATTATATCAATGCCTTGGCTATTTTGAATCAGGCTACGACTCAATCCGGTTTGCGAAAACTGGATCAATCTACCAGAGAAAAATGGGCGATCTATGCAGGATATGTGGGTTTCTTTGGAGCCATCCAAGGTTTCGGTGCAGCCTTGCAGGTCAAACCCAATAGTCGGGTATTTCGTACTTCGCGTTATTTTTCACAACCCGAAAGCTACCCCAAGAGCCATCGCAACTATGCCATTTTGCTACTCATCTTAGAAGTATTACAATTGGCCAACAAAAAGAGCTTCTTGGAACTGGATGATCGACTCGACAAGCTCAAACATTTTGCCCTTCGGCAATTGAATAAAGAGGAGCATTTTCGCCCGGTCCAGTTTATCCGCTTGATTCAACAACTGAAAAAAGCGGATTATGAAGTAGCCAATCTAAAAAATGTAGATAAATATCTCTCACAACTAAAAGAACGGCCCTTTTTCTATAGAGGCGCACTGGCGGAATTGGAAATCATTCCTTACGAAAAACTGTGGGAGATTATTCTCAAGCAATATAGCTAAGGAACGACCTATAAATAATAAGACAAGTCCGTCCTTTTTCTGCAACAATTCTTCCCTTTTACAGTATCTATGATTGTATATTTACCCCTCAAAACTTTCAATTTGTGAAAAACATTATTGTCGCCATTGATGGCTTCTCTTCTTGCGGAAAAAGCACCTTAGCCAAGGCCTTAGCTGCTAAACTCAATTATGGATTTATTGATTCTGGTGCCATGTACAGGGCCGTTACCCTTTATCTCATTCAGCATAATATCTCACCTGCCGATGAACCTGAGGTAGAGGCCGCCTTAGCAAACATCAATATCTGTCTCTTATACACATCTCCGAGCCCACGAGACCGAGGCTGATC
>CAJXUM010001259.1 GCA_913060855.1 uncultured Lewinella sp.
TCTACACTATCCTCTTCGTCGGCAGCGTCAGATGTGTATAAGAGACAGGATTTTATCCTTATATTTACGATATGATATTAGCCCTATCACGCCGTCTAAATCGTATCTCATTGATCTTATTTCTTGGTGTCTCCTATGCGTTTGTTTGTGGTATGGATAGCACTAAGCAAAGTGACGTTGAAGCGCATACTATTCCCGCGAACGCTTCTGAAAGGGATCCAGAAGGTCTTCTATTAGCCAAACAATATTGTGGGAATTGTCATCAGTACGTCCCGCCTGAAATATTACCGACAGAATATTGGAAAGTAGTACTGACCAAGATGTCAAGGTACATGGGATTTGTCAATAATGGTGCCCGCAACATGGGCCATACGCCCATTGCCATCAACAGACTCGATTCGGCCGGTATTTTCCCCACTTCACAAATAATCAGTAATGAAGATTGGCAGAAACTTGTTCTTTTTTATTTGAACGGTTCCCCCGAAACCTTGGATCAGGGCGTACGACCTGCTATTGATTTCAACTTAAAGCAATTTAAGCGCAAAGTTATTCCCTGGAAAACGCCTTTGCAAGGACCTACATTTGTGAAGATTTTAGCGGACAACAAAATTGCGGTGGGTTTTAGCCTGCTAGAAGAAAAAAATGAATTCAACATCATTGATGTCAATGGTCATGAACTACTCAAAAGAAGTATTCCTTCTGCGTTGACGAGTATATATCAGGTAAATGATGAACTTTATATGTCCTTTATGGGCCCATTTGAAGCAGATGACACGCCTAGCGGGATTATCGGAAAAGTAAAAAGTAGCAGTGATCTTCATATCACTGATTCTATAGCATATATCCTGACAAACAGAGAAAGACCCATACACTTAAATGTGCTAGATGTAAATGAAGACCAGAGAGCGGATCTTATTGTAGCTGAGTTTGGCAAATTCCTGGGTGGCCTATACCTGTATATGCAAAATGAAGCTGGTGGATACGATAAGAAGAGGATCTATAATGGCCCCGGAGCTATTTCCACGATAATAAGAGATGTAAATGCAGATGGCCTCCCCGATATTTATGCTTTAATTTCACAAGGGAATGAAGGGATATATTTGTTCACGAACAAGGGCAAAGGGAATTTCGAAACAAAGAGACTCTTACAATTCCCCCCTTATTATGGCTCTGTTGATATGGTTTTGGTAGACTTTGACCAAGATGGAATAGAAGATATTATTTATTCTAATGGAGATAGTGGTGATTTCGGGAGACCCGCAAAACCATTTCATGGCATTCGGCTTTTCAAAGGCAAAGGAAATCAGGTATTTGAAGAAGAGTGGTTTTATCCGCAACAAGGAACCTACAAATCTCAGGTGCTGGATTTTGATCAGGATGGAGACTTGGACATAGCGGCCATTGGTTTTTTCGCCTATGGCACTGCGATGCCCGAAGAGGGGTTTTTATACCTGGAAAATAAGGGCTATAAAAACGATAAAGTTCAATTTGACACCTATTCATTTGAAGAGGCCGCTGCAAGTAGTTTCATGGTAATGGACGCTGGTGACATTGATGGAGATGGAGATATGGATCTGGTCTTAGGGGCCTCCACTTCTTTAATGAACCTCAATGAAATGATCGGACAAACACTGAGATGGGAAAGCACAGGTGGAGCGGTTGTTTTGCTTGAAAATACATTGAAGTAGTTCCAAGTCCTGCCTTTTCGGGGGAACTAGCGGGAGTAGTAAGATGGGCAATTCCCTTTCCAAGGACTTACTTAAATAAAAAAGCGCGGCAAAAGAGCGTTTCCCTTTAGAAGGTATGCCTATTGCCGCGCTATATAGTCGCTGTTATGTTATTATTAGACATTTAGAAGACAGAAGCGAGAAAAGAGACTGCTAAGGTGGGCTTTTGCCTTGTATCTAGTCGATCTCTCCTCTGTCATCTGGCTTCTCGCCTCTCCCTTTGTCCAGTTTTTAGACGATATCAATATCCTGTCGTATCGTTTCAAAGCCTTCGCGTTTGGGTAATACGACGGTAAGAATACCCTCTTCGTATTTGGCACTAATCCCGTTTTTATCAATCTTCTCATTTAGCTTAAAGTGCCTTTCAAAATTACCAGGGATGAAGCCACGGCGACGCTTGTTGATGGCTTGCTCTTCTTCAGAATAACTTTTTTTGACGCTAATCAATAAGTCACTGTCTTCCAAGCCAACCTGGAAATCACTTTTTTCGTAGCCTGCGGCAAAGATTCTAATCTCGTAGCGATCATCTAACTCTTCTACATTGGCGGGCGGATAGCCCCAGTGGCCCATATGATGTCGACGCCATTTTTTGGCGTGATGACGAGGATGATGTTTGCCCCAGTGGGTGGAATGAGCTGTTTTATAACACATAAATTTGAGTTTTTTAAAGTTTAAAAATGTTTCCAAGGAGGTGCTTAGTGGACCTCAATCGATTGAAAGTTTGGTAAATAGGTTCTTTGTCTATTCGGATAATCTACTAGTAGATCATCATTCCAGACGGCTTGTTGAACGGATCTTTGATATTGCATCCGATGCGGATGGCCCTGATATCTATCGTCTTCCCAACTCATGTGGTAGAAGAAGTTTCGAAGCTTTCGTCCAAGGAAAAAGGCAAAGCTTAAGAAAGCAGCAGCCACCAAGGCGAAGAGCACAAAGCGAGCAACTACGAAGAAAAGCATAATACCTAATGCCATAAAAAAGAAAAACCGGAATGGTCTCATGTTACTTATTTTTTCACGTTAAACAATGGGGTGGAAACCAACTCCTTTTCGTCTTAGCG
>CAJXUM010001260.1 GCA_913060855.1 uncultured Lewinella sp.
GCATACGAGATCAGCCTCGGTCTCGTGGGGCTCGGAGATGTGTATAAGAGACAGATCTTATACCATGCAATTACTCGCTGAAAAGACCTCCAAACTGAAAAGAGTTTTTCTGATTGATACCTATCAGAAGGAGATTGGCGGAGTAGCAGGAGCCATGCAAAATCGCTTACAAGAGATTTATGGTGAGTTTTCCTCAGCGGAACAGCTATTGATGAAACAACTCATTCTCAGAATGGTGAATTTGAGTGATGGAGCATATACGCGAAGGCGATTATTTCGTTTTCCAAAGTTGGATGAACTACAGTTTGTTAACGATCCTACTGGTGATGTGATAGCAAACTTGCTGGAAAAATTGGTCGAAGCGCAACTGATTCTAACCGATGAAGTAGCGGATATTCCTTTTGCTGAATTAGTCCATGATTCCTTAATTAATACCGGTTCAACCTGTAAATTATGGATTCAGGAATTTGGCAAAGAGAATCTATTGCTACAAAGACAGTTGTGGGAAGCCGTCAATGAGTACCACAGCAATGAGGAAGCTGTTACTTTTTTATGGGATAAAAACCCCAAGATTAGTCAGCTTCGAGCCATTGTGGATGGCGAAACCAATTGGTTGAATGTCAACGAGCTCGATTTTGTCGAAAAAAGCTGGCAACGTCGGTTAGATGAGATAGTACGAATCAAAAAACAAAGAGATGAGGCCTGGGCAACGGCACTAGCTGCCCGTGCGCAACAATATAGTTTTCAAGATGTCACACATGGCCTACGTATCGCCGAAGGGGCTTATGAATGGACGTCTACCCCTTTACTTCCCGCCAAACAATCCTTGGTGCGTACCTACTATCAAGCTAAAGACAAGGGATTGTACAGATTCCTATTAAGTAGGCATAAGGATCAGATCTGGTCTATGGCCATTTCTAAAGACAGAAATACGGTGGCTACAGGTGGTCAGGACGGTAAAATTCGGCTATGGAACACGGCTAATGGTGAGATGCTACAAGAAATCAACAATGACGAGGCAGATTTTGACGGTCTTCCTGCCCCCATCCGGACTTTAGCTATTTCTAATGACTCAGAAAATAGAGCCGAATATGTAATAACAGGTAATGATCGGGGAACGGTAAGAATCTGGAGGGTTGCTGATGGGGTCATGCATCATAAAAAGAGGTTCGGCAGCTTTTTTTCCTCCACTTGGGCTGTGAATATTTCGCCAAACCAACAATATATGGCTGTTGGGGGAACGAATGGCGTGGCCATGGTTTGGAAACCTAATGAGAATCAGTGGCCTCGAAAGCTGGTACAAGGTTTTAGCAGTACCACATTTATTTACAGTCTTACCTTTACTACGGATAATCAGCATGTATTGGTATTAGCTTCTGATGGGATGCTTAAGAAAATTCAGCTAGCCCCTTGGGAAGAAGTGTGGAATATAGAACTGAATATAGGATTGAACGCAGCAGCCTTCTCCGCAAATCGGAAGTACCTGTTGACGGGCGGCTTGAATCAAGCGGTACAACTCTGGGATTTAGAAGCAATGGTAGCGGCACCTGCTAGTGATCATCAACCTATTCAGACTTATATAGGACATGATGGTACCATTAATACCTTAAGTTTTACCGAAGATCAGCAGACTATTTTATCTGGAAGTAGCGATCAAACAGCTATACTTTGGGATCGTTCCTCAGGGCGGTTACTTCAGCGCTTCGAGGTACCCAATTCTTCCGTTCAGGCCGCAATCATTGCCCCTGATGCTTCATTCATTGTAACAGGAAGTCATGATGGATTTGGACGAATATGGAATGTTAATCAGGATACAACGCTTTATTTAGGGCATGAGGTACCCATTGAAGGATTGAGCATTTCCAGCGATGGTCAATTCTTATTAACCTTTGGCCATTTATATAATGGCATGGAAAATGTCATGCGAAGAGAAGTTAAGATTTGGGATCAGAAATTAGGCAGTGAGCTGCACGCTTTTTCTGATAAATTGATGGGACAATTTTTCAATACATCGGGTCATTATTTGACGATTAATACGGCTGGACTAGTTGAAGAGTGGGATGAAAATCATAATTTTGTAAAAAGTTTTCAGGCAGATGTACCCGAGTGTATGGCTATTTCCAATGATGATGAGATGTTATTATTGGGTTTGCGAAATGGCCAGGCCAAAATTTGGGAGTTATCTTCAGGAGCCTTGTTGCACGATCCTTTTCCCAGAAATAGTAGCAGGGTACTTTCGGTAGCTTTTTCCCCAGATAACACCTCTTTTGTGACAGGAGAATATGAGCCCCAAGGCGCTAGATTGTGGAATATCACTACACGATCCGCTATTGAATTGAAGGGCCATACTAATCATGTGAAAGCCGTTGCCTTTTCTCCCGATGGTAAATTACTTTTCACGGGCAGTTGGGATACAACGGTCATGGTTTGGGATGCCATCACGGGTGATCCTATCAAGACTTTTGACATTGGTAAACTGGTTTCAGACTTAGCCATTTCCGCAGATAGTAAGTACCTAATCACCTCTAGCTGGGACAATTCTATTGTCTTGAGGAGTATTGCTACGGGAGAAATTATTGGTGATTATCCAGGGCATACTGATTTTGTGAATGGATTGGCCTTCGGTCTAGATGATCTGTCTTTTTTCTCAGCAGGTAGAGATAAGACCCTCAGGTCCTGGCTAACGCCTGAAGGCATCCATGAAAAATTGAAAACAATGTCTTTTTATGCCTTGAGCGAAGCAGAAAAAGATAGATATGGACCTGTCTCTTATACACATCTGACGC
>CAJXUM010001261.1 GCA_913060855.1 uncultured Lewinella sp.
CTCGGTCTCGTGGGCTCGGAGATGTGTATAAGAGACAGTCTCTAAACAATAAGTGATGATTTTAAGCGTAATTAGTATGGCAGGGTAATTGTTAATGTTTTATTAAAATACCTTTGCCTTCCTAAAACCGCCGTTTAAGTATCAAATCTTATATTTGTGAAAAATTTTGAAAAACGTTTAGGAATCTCATGAAGAACTTACTACTCAAAACTACGCTGATAAGTTGCCTGGCGATCATTGCCTCAGCCACGACACTAAATAGCCAATGTTTCCAAAAAGACGGAAAACTGTTCAATCCAGATGGAACGAGCTGTACTAATACCGTGGTGACCGCTGTGCCCTTTTTAAGAATTGTCTCCGATGCCCGTTCAGGTGCGATGGGAGATGCGGGTATCGCTATTTCGGCTGATGCCAACGCACTGCACTTTAATGCTTCGAAATTAGTTTTTGCAGAAGAGGATTTATCTGTTTCTGCGACTTATACCCCTTGGTTGAGATCTTTGGGCTTAAATGATGTATACCTAGCCTACTTGACAGGCTATAAAAAGATAGATGACCTGCAGGCCGTTGGTTTTGGCTTGCGTTACTTCTCTTTGGGTCAAATTCAATTCACAGATATCAATGGAGAAGCCTTGAATACGGGTAAACCGAATGAATTTGAGGTCACCTTAGCTTACTCTAGAAAGCTAACGGATAATTTTTCCGCGGGTATTAGTGGAAAATTCATTTACTCCAACCTCGCTTCAGGCCAACAATTGGACGGAGGAGAAGTAATCTCTGCCGGTATTGCAGGTGCGGCTGATATATCTTTCACCTACAAAACGCCCATTGAAATGCAGAATGGAGAATCTGATTTAACTATCGGATTAGCCTTTTCTAATGTAGGATCAAAGATCACTTATACCAAATCTATCGACAAAGATTATTTGCCTACCAACCTGGGAATAGGTGCGGCCTGGAATATGCAGTTTGATGAGTATAACTCATTAACTATTGCAGCTGATATCAATAAACTAATGGTACCTACGCCTTGTCCAACGGATGCTACAGATTGTGATACAGATGGGAATGGTCGCTCTGATTTTAAAGAGTACTCTCCCATTCAAGGTATCTTCAAATCCTTTGGCGATGCGCCTGAAGGTTTCAGTGAAGAAATCAGAGAATTGATGTATTCCTTAGGCTTAGAATATTGGTATGACAAGCAATTTGCCGTTAGAGCGGGCTACTTTGCAGAGGATGTGACGAAGGGCGGACGCCAATTCTTCACCGTTGGTCTAGGGTTGAAATACAATGTATTTGGTATGAATTTCTCTTACCTCGTACCTACTACCAACCAGCGTAATCCACTAGATAATACTTTACGCTTTTCTCTTTTGTTTGATTTTGGTAATTACGATTTCAACGAATAGAAAATTGTTCCGTAAATAGAAAAAGCCCATTCTGATGATCAGGATGGGCTTTTTTTATTAGCAGTTGTTTCGAAAGGTCAAAAAATGCTTGTCATGAGCTATAAGCCGGATTCTGTCAGGAGCCGTAGCCCCTCCTGTCATTTATCTAGTTCTGGCCTCACGACCAGAATCAATCTGCCTACCCCCTCCGACTTACCGAAGTAAACCAGGCGAGCTACCCGGACCTCCCTAAGGAGGATCGAAGTGTACATGGCATTTCAACCCACAAGGTTTATCCCACTACCCTATTGCTAAGGCAATGCGTGCGCTCTTACCGCACGATTTCACCCTTACCTGCTACTACACGAGGTAGCAACATCGGCGGTATAGTTTTCTGTGACACTTTCTGTCCCCGATACAAGTACCGAAGCCCATCCGTTAGATGGTGTGGTGCTCTACGTTGTCCGGACTTTCCTCATCTATGTTGGAAACTTGCGTTTCGTCTCATAGCCGCGACAGGGCACTCACAACAAGCGCGGGAAGATAGTTAAATCACACCTTTCTCTTGCTGTTTCTACAAAATAAATTACGTTCTTTACTTATCAATTCGATGTGTATCAACCAAAATACAGACTATGAAAAAGAACTTTCACATTCTAGCCTTCTTATTCTTCGGTATCAGTAGTCTACTAGCGCAAGATCCGATGAAGACACAAGAGAATCTTAATCGTTTATCAGCTATTAATCCAAATTCTCCCGGTTTTCCCACCTTTAGCAATGTGGATCGAACCGAAGGCACTCCTTTTTTATTGAATGGCTGGCAAGAGGGACAGGTTCGTTTTGGACAAAATCAAAAATACTCCTCCAATGTAGAAATTGCCTTCAATATGGAGAAAGATCAGTTGATTATCCAATTGAGTGATGGGAAAGCAGGTTATTTCCCCCTCCAATACCTGCACTCTATGCGTATCTTTCATGAAGGAGATACACTCTATTATGAAGCTCATAATCTCAAAAAGGATTACGGTAAGGGCCCCATAGGATACAAATTGTACAAAGTGCTCTTTCAAGGAGAAGAAAACCTTTTGCTTCATTATCCCCGCAAATTTTTGCGAAAGGAAAAGTATGTAGAAAACTTAGGTATGGTTCGTCGACCAGACATCTATCAACAAATGAATTCTTATTGGTATTATAATGGCAAGGAGGTCGTAGAAGTAAAGAAAAACTTGAAAGCTTTACAGAAATTGATTCCTAGAAAGGCAGCTACGATCAAACGTTTGGTAAAAAAAGAAAAGATAAATATCAAAAATAACCAGGAATTAGGTCGTCTTTTTGCCTTGCTAGAAACCTCTTAGGAAGTAGAAAAGTAGCTGGATGTATATAATCGTCCCTTTTGG
>CAJXUM010001262.1 GCA_913060855.1 uncultured Lewinella sp.
TCTACACTATCCTCTTCGTCGGCAGCGTCAGATGTGTATAAGAGACAGATCATAGCCTTGGTCAGCGAAGCCCTTGGCTAAATCTCCTATCTCATCTATATGTCGATGACTAGACCAGGCGCCTACTCGGACTTTATCCTGCACAGGACCACCTAGCAGATCGACCACTCGCATCTGATGTGATTTGGCGAAAGCATCCCAGATGGCACACTCGAAGCCATCGTATTCGCGGCAAAAAGTGAAAGGGAGTTTTTGCAGACAAAGCGACCTGATATCCTTATTCAATAAGGTTTCAATAATGTTGGCTACGACCGTCCAGTTGTGATCTCGGTACAATTCACCCCAACCAATAATACCATTACTCAATTCCATTTTGAGTAATAACTTAGGCAGTTGGTCAAATTGCAGGGACCAGCCCGACTTCGCCCCTACGGGCAGCTTGTGAAGGGGTTTATTGATGCCTTTGCTCTCGATCACCCCCTCCTTGGCGGGCACAATGACTTCGTAGCAGCTAAATTTTTTGATAATCATTTCTGGTTGATATAATCCTGGTTAAATAACATGATGGTTTTACCTGCATCGACATAGATGGTCTGGCCGGTAACCGATCGACTTAAATCTGATAATAGAAAGGCAGCGGTATAGCCGCAATCTATCGGTTCTATAAAATGATGGAGGGTTTGTTGGTTTTCGATAAAATCCTCCACCCACTTCACGGGATCGGCAGCCCACGTCTTGATCAGCTCATAATTTTGCTCGGCGTGTACCATGCCTGGGCCAATAGCATTACAACGAATATTGTATTGTCCCAACTCATAAGCCAGCGCTCGAGTGAAACCTTCCACTGCTGATTTGGAAGAAGCATAAGTGGAGTAATTAGGTTGAGAAGCAAAACCATGTACGGAAGAGACGTTGACGATATTACCCGTAATCTTATGCGCCAAGAGCTGTTTCACAAAATACTTGCTAACGTGCCACATCCCTTTGACATTTACATCATACAGACCATCAAATTCCTCTGCCTCGATCAGATGGACGGCTTTGCTCAGTCCTACTCCCGCATTATTCACCAAACCATTAATGGGGCCCACTTCTGCCTGAATGATGTCGAACATACGTTCAATATCCTCCTTTTGGGTAATATCGGCTTGTACCGGAATCGCATTTTTATAAAGCTTTGCGGCTTTGACGGCTTTGTCCAATTCCTTTTCGTTGATGAGGAGGGTAGCCCCAAATTGATCCAAGGCTTGACATACACCAGCGCCTACACCGATACCCCCGCCTCCTGTTACCAAGACTTTTAGATGACTTAAATCCACTGTAATTGTATTTGAAGTAGTTGATTACGAGAATTACATGATCCCGAACTGGGCAAAAGCATCGCAGGCACTCATGCCATTTTCAATGGCTTTTTGTACAAGTTTTTCTCCATTCGCTTTTTCCAAGGCTAATCGGATAATTTCTTCTTCGGCCTCCTGGGGTACAATGCAAACGCCATCGATATCGCCAAAGACAATATCACCCGGACGGATCAGCACCCCTTGCATTTCTATAGTGCAACGAAAGTCTAATACTTTGCCTCTAGGGCCTTGATCTTGGGCATAACGGCCATGTGCGAAAGTGGGAAAACCTAAACGTAAAATGCCATTGGTATCGCGGGCATAGCCATCGACTACAGCCCCGGCTGCCCCTAATTTCATCGCACGCGTACTCATTAATTCTCCCCATAAAGCGTAGCGAGGGGAGGAGCCCGTGCAAATATAGACTTCATTGGTTTTGAGGTCGTCCAATGCCTCTAACATCAGCCCAAATGGCTTCTGCATGATGGGATTGACGGGAGAAGCGGAAACTTCTGCGTATACATCCGATTCCAATACGGGCATTGCTCGCCCAGCGATGATCATATCATCACGTAAGGGTTGGAGTTGTGGAGGTAAAAACTGGTGAAACAAGCCTAGCTTATCCATAACATCGCCAATAACGGCGGAAAACAGCTGCTCTTTCATCAGTGAAAATAGTTGGTTGTCGTTTTGCCACTTCATGTTTTGATGTACGATAGTTTAGGTGGGCTTTAGTATTTGTTGAAAGCCGAAAATGATGAGGGAATATATAAGTTTGAAATCATAACAAATACAGTTTATTTTTACTGTATTATAGGAATTTTCGAAACAAATACCTGTATTCTTGTTGTTGTTCAGTAAAAAGTTCTTTATTTCTACACAGGTTTGGATATTCCCTTTTCGTATTTGATTGTCGGGCCATCCAGGTTTCGAGCTAAATTTATTGGTTTAAATGATAAAGTTTGTCACATGTAGCCTAATTTATAATAGGCTGTGGAACAAGGTTAAAAAAAATTTTTATATTGGGAACACAAATTTTTTGTGACGATTTTTTTTGTAGTGGGATAGAGAATAAGATTTGAAACTAGACTAAGTTTGACAGCAAATTCCGAATTTAATTGGGAAAAAACAAAATCTAGAGACAAAGAATAGGTGAGTCCCGCACAAAAGGTATTTCAAACCAAAACAAAGCCTGAAACAATTCATAGTCTTAAGTTATGCTGAATCCTATTGGCGTAAAATTGTTGAGTAAATCTGGAATGAAAATGAGAATCGGCTTAATTTATGGCAAGATCGGCTTAAAAAAAATATCAAATATTCATTGTGAAAATAATGTAAATTTGTGACTTACTAGTAATACGTAATACTGCTGCATTTTTTATTTCGCGATAAATGCTGTCTCTTATACACATCTCCGAGCCCACGAGACCGAGGCTGATCT